>JAOTUD010000580.1 GCA_029864065.1 Gammaproteobacteria bacterium
GAAGGCGCGCAACAGGCGCAGCATCATCTCGATGGTGAGCTGCGTGCAGTCGGCAAAAATTTCGCGGCAATAGCGGTGCGCGCGGGTATATCGTTGCAGGGTGCTGTCGACCTCCTCGGAGATCAGTTGCTGGACGATATTGTCTTCGATGACTTGCGCGGACAAATGCTTGTGACTGGTGATTTGGGGCCCGAAGGTCGCCTCACGCTGCTGGCTCAGCGTGGTGACCAGTAATTCCTGCAGGTCCTGTTCGTGGTTCCCGGTTTCAGCAAGAATGCTGCGAAAATCGAGCGCCTGTGAAAAGATCAGCCGCGTATTACGCCCGTGAATCAGCAGGGTAAAAAACTTGCGGGTGCGTCCGGCCATCGACCAGGTATCGGCAAACAGAACCTGTAACCAGTTTTTGTGACGCGCCAGCGGGCGACCCCAGAAAACCGAAACCGGAACAATCTGCAAATCCAGGGCGTCGTTTTCGCCAAAGACCTCGATGAAATCGGCCAGCATCACCGAATGCTTGCGCCGGCGCCTGATCCAGTCGATCAATGGACTGCGCGCCGCAACGCTGTAAACCGAGTGGTGTTGTCCGAGCCCGTCGAGCGCAATCGGCGCTCTTGGATCGGGCAGATTATAACGCTGCGTAATTTCCGTCAGCACCAGCAGGTCGGCGAGACCCCGATCGGCAAGCACGTAAAGAATCGGCCGCTCGAGATCCAGCACGCAGCGCGGATTATCGTCCGGAAAAACCTCCACCTTGATCCAGAGAAACAGTATCCAGCGTAGAAATCGATTAAACTGCCTTTTCAACAGGAACCTGTGTGCTTATCGTCAGTCACAGAATAATAACCTTTTGGAGTCCCTCGAATGAACAAAATCAGGCTGGAATTTGAAAATTCCACCGGTGATACGCTTGCCGGCCTGCTCGAAATGCCGGAGCGGGTCGATGAAGTTTCCAGTTACGCGCTGTTTGCGCATTGTTTTACCTGCGGCAAGGATATCGCCGCAGCTTCGAGAATCAGCCGTGCCCTCGCGGCACAGGGGATCGCGGTGCTGAGATTTGACTTCACCGGCCTGGGCAATAGCGATGGTGATTTTGCCAATACCAATTTTTCGTCGAACGTCGAGGATTTGCTGCAGGCGGCAAAAGCGCTGGAACAACGTTACCGCGCACCGCAGATACTGATCGGCCACAGCCTCGGCGGTGCGGCGGTGTTGAGTGCGGCGTCACGGCTCGAGTCGGTTAAAGCCGTGGTTACCATCGGCGCGCCCGCCACCGCGGAGCACGTCGCCCATCTGTTCAAACACCAGGCCGACCAGATCAATCAACAGGGGCAGGCAACCGTGGCACTCGGGGGGCGCGAGTTTTCGATCAAGCGCCAGTTTCTCGATGATATCGAGCAGTATTCCTCCACCGGAGAAATTCGTAACCTGGATGCCGCGCTGCTGGTATTCCATTCGCCGCTGGATGCGATCGTGTCGATCGACGAGGCCGCAAAGATTTACCAGGCGGCCAAGCACCCGAAGAGTTTCATCTCGCTCGACAAAGCCGATCACCTGCTCAGCAAGGCGCGGGATTCCGAGTATGTGGCGACGACCATCGCCACCTGGGCGAGCCGCTATCTAGAGCTCAGGGCAGATGACCCGAGCGAAAAGCACCCGGACCTGATCGACGGCGAAGTATTGATCACCGAGCTCAATCACAAATTTTTGCGCGGCATGTATAGCAACAGTCATTTCCTGCGCGCGGATGAACCACTGAAATACGGCGGCTCGGATCTGGGTCCCACGCCTTATGATTTACTGTTAATGTCGCTGGGAGCCTGCACCTCGATGACGCTGCGCATGTATGCCAGCCGCAAGAAACTGCCGCTTGAAGATGTGCAGATTCGCCTGCAGCATGAACGCGTGCATGCCGCAGACTGCATCGACTGCGAGCACAGTATTGAACGCATTACGCGGCGCATTTCACTGGTTGGCGACCTGAATCCTGAGCAACGCAAGAAGTTGCTGGAAATTGCCAACCGCTGCCCGGTGCATCGCAGCCTCGAAAACGAGCCGCAGATAGAGACCGAACTGGTCGAGTAGCTAGCCTGCATAGCGCACCGGTATCCCGGATGCTGGTGTCGGCCAGTATTAGAATTCCCGCGCCAGGCGCAGGCCGAAGGTGATATCGGGCGCCGAACCCACCAGTATGTCCTCGGAGAAAAACAGGTCTAGCCGGTGGTTTTCGATCAGCTTCAAAAAACCGAGGCCCAGCTGGATTTGAAACGATTCGCGAAAGGCCCTGAGTTTGCTGTCTTCGATTGTTTCGCCATGCATGTCGAGCTGCGCGGTAGCGATAAAGTTATCATAGAAGCGGTAATCGAAACCCAGTTGCGCAACCCAGATTTGATCGACCAGCAATCCTTGCAGATTACCATCATCGCCGGGAAAACTGATGCCGAGCATGCCGTAGACGTTTATGTCTGCATTGATCCGGGCTTCCCGGGTAAGCCAGAAGGCAAGGTCGATAGCCTCGTTGCCGGTGAAATCCGAGGCCGAACCGGTGGGTAATTCGAGGCCGGCAAAATAGCGGGTGCCG
>JAOTUD010000581.1 GCA_029864065.1 Gammaproteobacteria bacterium
GCGCAGAATATCTTTTCGCCGGCGCCGGTGATGATGGCGACCTTCAGGTCGGGGTTATCGCGGAAGTAAACAAATGCTTCTCCCAGCTTGCGGCTGGTGGGCAGGTCGATAGCGTTGGCTTTGGGGCGGTCGATCGTGATCAGCATCAGGTTGTCGTCGATCTCTACCCGAACTTCTTCGTCTCCTGGAATCATTGTTTTCTCCGCACCAAGCCTCGTTTGACCACCCGCGCAGTTTAGTAGACTCGCAGGGCAAATGGTATATGATTGGGCGCGTTTGTTGTCGTTTCGGGTCCGCTTGCATGAATTACAATCTGACCGCCGAGCAGGACATGATCGTCCGCTCCCTGCGCGCTTTCCGGGAACAGGAACTCGAGCCCCACGAGGCCGAGGTCGACCGCACCGGCGAAGTGCCGGAAGAACTCGGTTGGCGCATCAAGCACAGGGCGCTGGAGATGGGATTTTATGCGCCCAACCTGCCCGAGGAAATCGGCGGCGGCGGCCTCGATTACAAGACCCTGGCGTTGTTCGAGCGCGAACTCGGCAAGACCAGCTACGGTCTGCACGGCTATATCCACCGTCCCTCGGAAATCCTGCTGGCCTGCGAGGGCGACCAGGTCGAAAAGTATCTTAAGCCCTGCGTGACCGGCGAGAAAAAAGAAGTCTTCGCGCTCACCGAGCCCGGCGCGGGCTCGGATATCCTGTCGATGGCGACCAATGCGAAACGCGACGGCGACCACTTCGTTATCAACGGTTCCAAGCACTTTATCAGTAGCCCGGTGATTCCGGATTTCGCGATCCTGTTCGCGTGGACCGGCGTGCAGCAAAGTAAACGCGGCGAGCGTAAACTGGTAACGGCTTTCCTGGTCGACCGGGGCACACCGGGATTCGATATTCAACGCGGGCCACGCTGCGCGGCGCAGCGCGCCTACCACACCTGGCAGCTGTCGTTTCACCAGTGCCGCGTGCACCAGAGCCAGATTCTCGGGGCGGAAGGGCAGGGCTTCGAGCTCGCCGACAAGTGGCTCAAGATGGGCCGCGTCTGGGTCGCCGCGGCGGCCTGCGGCAAGATGGAGCGCCTGCTCGAACTCGCCACCAGCTACGCGGCGCAACGCAAGCAATTCGGCCAGGCGATCGGCAAGTTTCAGGGCACGTCGTTCAAGCTGGCCGACATGGCCACCGATTTGCAGGCCGCCGACCTGCTGGTCATGCATGCCGCGGACAAGGCCGACCAGGGCATCATGGAACCCGAAGACGCGGCCAAGGCCAAGCTGTTCGCCTCCGAAGCGGTCGGCCGCGCCGCCGATCACACGATCCAGATCTACGGTGGCATGGGACTGATGGAGGAGTTACCGATCGAACGACTGTGGCGCGATGCGCGCCTCGATCGAATCTGGGACGGCACCTCCGAGATCCAGCGGCATATCATTTCGCGTTCGTTGTTGCGCCCGTACGAATCCTGATGTCCGCAAGGGCTGAGAATCTGCGCCGGTTGCTGTCGCCGAGGCATATCGCCTTTATCGGCGGCAGCGATGCCGATTTCAGCGCGCGCCAGTGCGCGGCGCAGTTCGACGGCCCGGTATGGGGCGTCAACCCCCGGCGCGATACCCTTGGCGGCGTGCCCTGTTATCGCAGCGTCGACGACCTGCCCGAAGCGCCGGACGCGGTATTCCTGGCGACGCCGCGCAGCGTCGCGACGGAAACCGTGAGACAACTCAATCGTATCGGCGCGGGCGGAGTTGCCTGCTTTACCGCGGGCTACGGCGAACTCGGCGCGCCCGGCCGGCGCGCGGAAGCAGAGCTGGTCGAGGCCGCCGGGGATATGGCGCTGATCGGCCCGAACTGTTACGGGCTGGTCAACTACACCAATGGCGCCGTGCTGTGGCCGTTTGGCGCCGGCAATCATCGTTGCCACGAGGGCGTGGCGCTGGTCATGCAAAGCGGCATGCTGCCGGCAAACATGATCATGAACGATCGCTCGGTGCCGATAACGCACGTCATTTCGGCCGGTAACCAGGCGCTGTTGACGATCGAGGATTACGTCGATCTGCTGATCGACGATGCCGCGGTAAAGGCCATAGGCCTCTATATCGAGGGTATCCGCAACATCGGCAAGCTTGCCGATGTTGCGAACAGGGGGTTGCTGGCCGGTAAACCTATCGTGGTACTGAAGGCGGGCAAATCGCAACTCGGGTCGCAAATATCGATCAGCCATACCGGTTCGCTGGCTGGCGCCGACCAGGCGTTCCAGGCCTTTTTCGATCAATTCGGCATGATTCGCGTCAGGTCTCCGGTCGAGATGATGGAAACGCTCAAGTTCCTGTCGGTTTCGGGCGCGCCCAAAGGCACCAGGCTCGCCGCCTTCACCTGTTCCGGCGGAGACGCGGCGCTGTTGGCCGATTATTGCGACCGGATCGGGCTGCGACTGGCGCAACCGTCGGCCGCAGCCGGCGAACGGCTCGCCGGGTTGTTGCCCAACATCGCGACGGTATCGAACCCGCTCGACTACACGACGCCGCTGTGGGGCAACGCCGAAATATTGCCGGAGGTTTTCGGGACCATGATCGCCGACGG
>JAOTUD010000583.1 GCA_029864065.1 Gammaproteobacteria bacterium
AGCAGTGGCAAGCTGCAGGGCAAAGACAGGATTGTTGAGCAAAGCAGGATTCTCGCGTCGAATTTGAAACGCGCCTTGAATCACTTTGGCGCAGACTTCGATGACGTTGTCAAAACGAATCGCTGGTATTGTGGTGGAGATGGAATTGAGGACTTCGAGCCCGCGGCGCTAGAATTCGCCGCAAATTTCACTGAACCAGGTCCTGCTGCTACGGGCATCCCCATACCTTTACATTCGAACCCCGATGAACTGGTTCGTATTGCTGTAATCGCCATGATCGGCGAAAACGGTGAGCGGTTACCCCGTCGACATGTCTGGCCGGATTCGCTTTGGGATTGGCACGTACACCTGCCGTATAAGCACGGGCTTAAATGCGACAACATGATATTTCTGGGAGGCCAGGTTTCGCTGAACAAAAAAGGCCAGGCCATCTATCCCGAAGACCTAACCGCGCAAACTCATCAAGCCATGGCACATATTAAAACAATTCTCAATGCGCTGGGCGCTGACTATCGTGACGTCTGTAAAGTTATGGCCGTCTACAAAGGGGCCTGCGGTGCCGATGCGTTGAACAATAATTTACCGATCAGGTCCTCATACTTTGACGATCCCGGTCCCGCAACCACCGGCGTTCCCCTTCCGGTGCTCGCTTATGAAGGCATGTGCATCGAAATTGATATCTACGCGATGGCCGAACCGGATTGATGAAATTAGCGCCATGACCTGAATATTATAAGCATCCGTTCATGGCCGTAGATTGCCTCCTACCGTTGTTTCATAAGGGTTTGCTTACGAGAAAACAGACGCTCAAATTCTATTGATCTAGTGTAAAAAAACGACCTATTCGAGATGCCCGGATTCATACCCCGTTTGGGTGATGTGCCGGGCTGACTGACCTGTTATAGTGAAAGACCGGATCTCGCCTTTCGCCAATTGTTCTCGTAGAGATTCTGATCGGCGAGCTCCTGATAGCACGTGAGACTAGGACCAATGCCCTTTCTCGACTGCCATAAGTAATACCGAACCTGAGGAAGGTGTTATGTTTATACTCAAAAAATCAACTTTTTTGGCTATTTCTCTGCTGCTTACTCTAACTGCCTGTGGTGGCAGCGGTGACGGCGGCGTCGACACATCGTCCGCGCGTGATACCGGGTCGGTCGGCATTCTGCTCACCGATGGCCCTACCGCCGAATTCGATATCATCAATATCACCCTGCGTGAAATCCGGCTACTGTCCGATAACGGATCGGTAACAGTATTCAGCGGCCCGAAAACCATCGACCTGCTGAAGATGCGCAGTCATTCCGAACTGTTCGCGCTGACCACCGACGTGGCCAGCGGAAAGTTCGAGAAAATCCGCCTGCTGGTCGATAAAATCGAGTTGATCAAGCTCGACGCCGACGGCAATCCCACCGAGTCGCACGACGTAAAACTATCGGGACACGGCAAGATCGATCTGAATCCGCGCGGCCCGTTTTACATCACGGCGGGCGAAACGCTGTTGATACAGATCGATATCGACGCGGAAAAGTCGCTCAAAATCCACGAATCTGGTAATGGCAAGTGGCATTTTCGCCCAGTGATTTTCGTCGACATCATCGGCCATCGGCAGGACAACCGCCTGGTGCGTCTCAGCGGAGAGGCGTCCGAAGTCGATCCCATGGCGGGCACGCTGGAGTTATGCGGCGCGCGGGTAAATCGCGACTGGGAAGGTTGCATCGACGTCGACGCAGCGCAAAGTTCGATATTCGACGCAAACGGCGAGCTGATGCTGGGTGATATCGACCAGGGCGATGCGCTGACCGTGATCGGCTTTCTGCGCCCGGCACCGGCCGGGTCGCTGCGGCGGGAACGCCATGGCGACGAGGATGACGATAATGGTCGAGATGAGCACGACGACGATTACGAACATCACGATTTGTTGATGGAGGCCGTAGTCATCGAGGTGGGCACCCCGGGCAGTTTTTTCAGCCTGAACGGCAGCGCACGCTCGGCCCCCGCCGACGCGATGGCCGCGTTTGTTTACGAAATCGATCCGGGCCAGGGATTCGCGGCAGGTCAGCATATCGACGTGCAATTGCTTCAGGGCACGCGAATATTTTCGCGTAAGGGCCAGGAACTTGACTTTGGCGCCGTTGAGGTGGGTATGAAGGCGACGGTCGACGGGATAATGATGCTCTCCGACATGGGGCCCGATGCATTAAATGCGGCCCTGGTCGTGCTCGACGCATCCGCCGCCACCCAGCTGACCGGTGAAATCGGAACGCTGCAGGCGGCAACGCTAACGCTGCTCACCGCCGGCGGCGACCGCTGTGTCGCGTTCGGCGATGATACCGATGTATTCATGGTCACTCTGCTTGACGACGGCACGCTGGCCACCAGGATTACTGTCGCTGACCTGGAGAGCGGTCAAAAGATCGACGTTTTTGGCGCCGAGGGTGCGGTCGGCTGCTTCGACGCACAAAGCATTATCGTCGTCGTCGACCACTCCAGTCCCTGAATGAGTCAGGGCCACTCTTTGCCATTTACTTGATAAGCCCGAATCTATAACCCAGGAGAGCTGCAACCAG
>JAOTUD010000582.1 GCA_029864065.1 Gammaproteobacteria bacterium
CAGCGCCATGCCCCGAGGAGGGCTTCATCCCCGCACGGCATAATCCGCCGAGCGGGGATTTTTATTTGCCGTCATTGCCGGGATCTTGCGTCCCACCGACGCTACCGGTTTCGGTACCGCGGGAATAACGGGGTAGGCGCATTGGCGGAGCGGCTTCCGTCATGCCGGCGTCCTGGGACGTCGGCGCGGTGCGAGATCCCCGCCTGCGCGGGGATGACTTCAATCCGGGTTATCGAGGCGCCGTTGCGATGGATTGCGGCCTGCGCCGCAATGACGCGGGCAGCACAAATGACGGGGCTCAGGGTTCGTCCGGCACTTCGCGCCGAAAGCGATCGGCGAGCAGCTGCTGGATAGTACGGCAGTCATCCTTGCTGGCCCAGCCCAGGTTGACGACTTTTTCCTTTACCTTGCCGTCGCTGAGTATCGTCAGCGTCACCGAGCGCAGCGACGGTTCGGCGCGGTAAATATTATCGGCCGCGTAGAATTTACCACAGGTCAATCCGCTGTCATCGAGCAGTAGCCTCGGCGCCTTCCAGCGTTGTCGCGCGTATTGCAGGGCCATCAAAAAGGTAATCGCGAAAACGACGTAGTGAGGCAGTTCGGGCGGCCACGACCAGGCCCCCAGCAGGTAAAGCAGCAGCGGCGCGATCGCGATATTGATCGCCATCTGGATGATGATCGGCTTGCTCGAGTAAAAGACGTGCTGCGCGCTCGCGCCGTCGGCTTCGCCGTTCATGTCCGCCGTAGTCTGCAGGTATCGGGATACACCTTGATGGGGGGTACCAGGTTCTGACTTAACTCGCTCTGCAGATTTTCCCAGTAGCCTGTTGTCAGTAAATCACCGTGGTATTCGCGAAACATCTGCCGTTGTTCCCGATCCCTGATGCAAAGCCCGGCTTCTATTTCCTCGGGCAGAAAGATTACGCCGTCCTCGAAGTACCAGTCGGGAATATCTTCCTCGCCGTCGATGCGATCCAGGTTGCTGCGAATCTTGACCTCGATCATGTCTTCGAGCGCGTCGTAGTCAAACAGGTAGACCTTGAGAAAATGGCTGACGCCGTAATTACGCGCATCGAGGTCCTTGTTGAATATATTCGCCGCGGCATTGTTCTTGATGCAATCACCGAGGCTCTCGATCACGTAGCGCAGCTGTCTCTCGTCGGCGTGCTCGAGGAATATCGGCAGCGGCGTCATGCGCGGCTGCACGATCAGGTATTTGAAGACCACGGCCTCGCCGTGCAGCGACACGGTCTCGCTCGCCTCCGCCAGCAATTCTTCGAGCAGTTCCTCTGCAAACAGGATTTTTTCCAGCGCGATGTTAAAGTAAATGATGTTATCGAGCATGCTGCCGGTGCGGTTGATTTCGTGCACGCGGCTGTATTTCTCCTTGACCGAGTCGATACCCTCGAATTTACCCCATTTGTAGCCAGCGGTCGGATGATTGCGTATCACCTTCAGGTTATAGGCCGATTTCGGCCCCGCAAAGCCGATAGCTACCGTGCCGCGTTCGCCGACCGCGGTGTCGAGCACGCCGCCGGAAGCGCGCAGCTCCTGCTTCAGTTCCTTGATCACCGCGACCTTGCCGACATGGTTGTAGCCGATAGTCGAATAATGCAGACCGAGCGCGCGGTGCGGCATCAGCGAATGCAGGTAGGCACTCAGCTCGTGGTAATAGCGCGTGGTGACGTGAAAATTCGCCAGCGTCGAGCTGAACAGGTTGTGCCCGAGATGCTCGTCGAGGATGACCGCGTCGCAATAAATACCTTCGGGCCCGTTGAGCAGGGCGATGATCAGGGGGGCGGAGGATTCGTCGTCGAATCTGATTTTCCCGACCAGGTAAGCGCCGCGGTTGCGGAAAAATCCGGCGTCGATTACCTCGAGGCTCGTGATATCGACGCCGCGGCGTCGAGCGAGGCGATTGATGCGCCGCGTGACCGCCGTGCTGTCGCTGGCGATATCCCGGTAGGGCACGGAAAATTCCGCAACCCGTAAAATGCTTTCGATTACGTCCGCCGTCGCCTGGCCGTCGACGTCGAACCGGCGCAGCAGTTCCTCGGGGTAATCCTCCGAGTTATCCGCCGAGCCCCAGAAAGAGTACTCGACCGGCTTCCATTCGTCCCGGTAAACGAAGCGACGTATCGAGTGCATGAAGGCGTAGGCGACGTCGGCCTCGTAGCGTTCCTCGACCATTTGCCAGAAGATGTCCTCGAGCTGGTTGAGGAAGCTGGCATCGACGGAGACGTCGGGCTGCACCGCCTTGAGGTAAGCTCCCATGCGGTGGATATAGGAACTGTACAGCGACAGGCGGTGGCGGCTGAGCCAGATCGAAGTGCTGTGATGCTGCTGCTCGAACGCCGTTTTGGCCTGGTACGGCACCGCAAGAAATTCGGCATAGAACTGATCGAACTGCGCCAGTACCCATTGCGCGGTAATGCGGATGCGATCTTCCGGCCGCGCGGCGCCGATCATGCGGAAGCTGTAATGTTCCTGGTCGATACCGATAGCCAGCGCCATGAAAAAACCTGCTGCCGACCTAGCCGGGGAAGTCGGCGAACTGGTTGACCAGCGCA
>JAOTUD010000584.1 GCA_029864065.1 Gammaproteobacteria bacterium
CCGGCATGCGCTCGTTGGGCAGCAGCTGTAACAGGTTCGCCTCGGCGTCCCGGTAAAACAGGTAAACGTAGGCATCGGACTCGAGCGACAGCAGAAAGGATATCCGGTCGCCGTCGACAAAGCTTTGCTGATCGCCGAGGTGCGTGGTTAGCCTGACGTCTACCTGCCGGGGTTCGCCGGCGAGCGCGGGGCTCGATGCAAGCAGCAACGCCAGCAAGCCCGCGATCAGCCTGGTTATCGATTGCTGCATTGCCGCTGGAATCAGTTAAAGTCGAAGGTATGATTGTAGCCGAAGAAGAGTCCGTTCAGCGTGTACTCCTGTTTGTTACCGTCATCGTAATCGAAATCGTAGCCGCGCAACTTGAGACCGAAGTTGAAGGTGTTTGACTTGTCGAGCCGGTACACGGCGCCTCCGACCAGGGCGCTGCTGCTGCCGTCGCCGTGGCTGGACGTGTCATCGTCGTCATCCAGGTCGCCGTTGACGAAACCGAAGCTGCCGAACAGGACCCATTTGTCGTCGATCGGGTGAAATCCGGAGACCCCGAAACCGAGCCCGGAAAACGCCTGTTCATAGTCGGTGTCGCGCCATTTACTATGGGTAACCTTGAGGTCCAGGAACAGCGATATGTTCGACCAGAAATAGTAACCGACCAGCAGGTCGAAATCCGAGTGCTCGACCTTGACGTCGCTGGAGGCCAAGGTTCCCTTCGAAGTAAACTGGGTCGGGGCGTCAGAGCCGAAATCATAAGTACCGCCCTGCAGGTTCAGGCCGGTGTAAAATTTGTCGACGCGGTAGTTTATGCTGGCCGCCAACTGCCCGCCCCGGTCGCTTTCGAAATCCGAATTACCCGAGCCGTTGTCACCCTTCCAGTTTGAACCGTTGATGGTCGCGCCGACACTGAGGCTGCGCGCGGCCTGGCTGGCGGGCGCGTAGGCCAGCACCAGCAGCAGTGCAAACGCGGCAATTTTACGCAATTTGAGCGGGTTCGATTTAGCGTTATCAAGTATTTTATTCATATCAGGGCTACAGGGTCGGTAAAGGAATGACGATACTCGGATCGGCGGGCTCGAGGCTGGAATCGGCGGCTTTCGGATCGGCGGCTTGCGAATCGATGACTTCCGATTCGATGACGACGTTATTGGTTGGTGAATCGGTTTCAACCTGAATTTTCAGTTTTTCAGCGGGCACCCCGTCGACCGAAATCTTGAGCTTGATGAAAATAAATTCACCCAACTCGTCGCCGGCACCCTGCAGAACGCCGGTTTCCGGCACCTGGTCGACGTTATTCGCGACCGCGCGGGTGACATTGCCGGAAAGCTCGCTGACGGTGAGCAGGTCGCGATCATTGTTTTTGAGCTCATTGAGCAGGAAATAGGTAAAGGGCGAGTGGCCGGACGAACGGTAATTATCGTCGACGTACTCGACGCCACCGGCAGATATGATCTGCACGCTCTTTTTCTGCGACACCTTTTTAAGGTAGCCCTGGTCAGGGTTCGGGTATGAAATTCCGCGTGTACCGCGTCTTAGCAGGGTGCCGCTGAAACAGGAATCAGAAATCAACAGCGTGTGTTGCGCCCGCGAGGCAATGGTTGTCAGCTCGTCGCGAATGGTTGAGTTGCGCAGAAAAGTGGTACTGTCGACACCCTCGGCATCGACCGGCACCCAGAAGCCGCGTTCCGATTCCGCGTCGAGAAAACCGTGGCCGGCGTAATACACCAGGATGCTGTCGTTCGGCAGGGCGCGTTTCGATAAATTTTCGAGGGCGCGTAAAATTTCACGGCGGGTTGCGTTTTCGAGCACCTCGAGGTCGCTGAAGCCGTAGTGTTGCTGCAAGATGTTGCTCACGGCGCGCGCATCCGAAACCGCAGTTTCGAGCGCCGGCCAGCGCTGATGCGGATCCCTGTAGCGATCGTTACCGATGATCAAGGCGCGGTATACGCCATTGACAAAAGGCGTGGTATGCACCACCGATTTAGATTCCAGCGCGATGCCGCGCGTCTGGCCGAGCACGCTGGTTAGCGGCATGACTAGCAGCAAGATGCTGCTTATAACTAGTGTTTTGAAGGGATTCATAAATAATTCATCACTCCGGGGATTAGTTCCGGGTTATGACAAATCCTCCGTTAGTCTGGAAAGATCGATTGTCGCCGGTATCGCCGCTTAGCACCCATTCGTACCGATGTTGCGTCAGCGGTTCGTCGATAACCAGTTCCGCGGACGTTGAATTCAATGTCTGTCGTGCCAACACCCGGGTTTCACCATCACGAAAAACCTGAATCTTTAGATTGTAGTCGGTTGCCAGTGGAATTTCAGGCCAGGACAGACGCAAGCGATTACCCTCCAGCAGTTCGATACTCATCCCGTCAAAGGGTTTGGCGTTGGCGCCCTGCTGGCTGAAAAACCCAATACCCGGCTGGGTTTCCTGACTGGCAAACTGCAGCGTCGGGTTATCCTGGAAAGCGACAATCTGCGATTTCCCGTTCTGTTCCGCCGGGTAGTACTGGTTGATGACCAACACGGCAACGGTCATGACCACGGCGACAACCGGAGCCATCTGCCACAGCGG
>JAOTUD010000585.1 GCA_029864065.1 Gammaproteobacteria bacterium
TCTGAGGCCTGCTCAACGGAGTCGAAAGACTGCGCAGAATCGCTTTGCGCGAGAATCAAGCGCGTTTCGGTTTCCTGCACCTCATGCGCCGCCATAATCGGGCTCGCGATAAACAGGGCAAACATAACTGCTAAAAATCGTAATTTCATTTAATTCATCTCTACGTGGAAAAAACCGAATTGTTGGCGGCCGGTCATGAATCTTTGCTGAACGACGTGGAGTATATAGTCGAATTCGACCCTGCTCCGTGAAATATTTCACTCGGAAGTGACTATTCGATACGGCAAGGTTTGCCGATGGCGTGGCGGCCCGGTGAACGACGGCCGCGACAGGAATCTAGAGAATGAATAGTGCGATCGATTTCCCGGCGGACCCGCCACACCATATCAAAAAGACGAGAGACCAGTTTGGGCGCTACAGCTACATTCATCTACCAGTTCGCGAGTGACCGTTATTGGCCGATACTGTTGAAAAACTCGAAAAAAATGGAGGGCTGTTTTTCTGCAGAATACCAAAACATTCTGAACTCCACACAGCACTTGGCATGTAAGCTCACCAGTAGCTCTGTTGATCGAGATCGTTAGCTATAGGTCTCCCCCCGTATATTAAATTTTAGAAATCGTTACATCACAAATAAATTTGCCGGCAAGAAAATTTTGGGGTTTTTCAACAGTATCGGCCGGAGATTGCCTCCTGCCTGGGCCTTATGAGGGTCTGCTTTTGGAAAAATCTTTTTAAAGCGGGAGGGCAGATACATATTTACTCTTTCGGCTTTGGTTACATTCGAGCAAACCTATTCTGCACAATGGGAACCATATACACTCGGCATGGTTGAATGGCGGGGATAACAATAATGCCGGACTTTGTTCTGGATGTTTTCGTGCAGCAGCTGCGCACTGCGGCACTGACCGATGAGCCGGTTAAAAATGTGCGCGAACTGATGGCCGAGGCCTTTCGCGATCCCGAGGCGATTCGCGCGGGGATGCCTGATTACGAAAACGACGATGAAATCCTGTTCGAGGACGACAGCGTGTCGATCTGGTTCGTGCGCTTCGTGCCAGGCCTGCACGTGCCGCCGCACGACCATCAGACCAGCGCGACGATCGGCGTCTACGAGGGCGCGGAAGATAACCACTTTTACCTGCGCGAATCCGGTCGGCTGGTACACAAAAGCACGCGCCGCGTAGGTCCCGGCGACATGATTGCGCTCAAACCGGATGGTATCCATTCGGTCGAGGCCGCTGCCGGGGAAAGCTCCTGCGGGATCCACGTCTACCTGGCCCCGCTGAGCAGGATCGAGCGTTCGTTATTCGACTGGGAATCGGGCGCCGCCAGGCCGTATACCGATGAAAACTACAACGCGATGAAGCGGGTTTCCAGTTAATATTACTTTTGTGATGGGCGGTTGCCCACAAATATTCTCCTGGAATTCATTGGGCTAAAAACTTGCCTTGGCATTGGCTCGGGGGTAGGGTATCTGTTCAGCCTGAATTCGTGATTCTTTGCATGAGCAGCGCCGCTGAATCATTATTAAAAGAAATAGAGGTTTACTGCCGTAGCGCCGGGGTTGCCGAGTCAACCTTCGGTCGCCAGGCGGTCAATGATGGCAAGCTGTGCGCGCGCTTGCGCGCCGGTAAGGACGTGACCCTGGAAACCGCGCAGCGGATTCGGGATTTCGTCGAGCTGCAATCAGGCGCGACCGTCGACAATGCCGTCGAATCCGAACCACATCATGATCAGCAGATAACCCGGGGGAGCAACATGACTCATGTGACCGATGATCGGCCGTTTCGATTCTACGATAACCGCCAGAAGTACCTGGCATTTGTAAACACCTGTAACGAAAAATGGAAAGTCGCGGAACGCGCCACGCAGGAACTGACGCATATCCGGCCGTTGCCGCCGGCGTTGCGGCTGTTCGACGCCGGGGTCGGGGACGGCACCGTGCTCGGTCATCTGATGCGCGCCATGCATCGCCGTTTTCCGACGATTCCTTTTTTCATCGTCGGCAAGGAGGTCAGCCTCGAAGACGTGCGCCTGACGCTCGATAAATTGCCTGACCGCTTCATCGAGCATCCTGCCAGCGTCATCATCGTCACCAACCTCTATTATGCCGAGGCGCCGTGGTTGATGCCCAGCGACGTCGCCAAGGCGGCCGCGTTGAACTGGATCGAAATGCCGCTGCAGGGCGACTCCGCGCACGAGTTCGGCGAGCAGTTGCGCGGTATCGACAAGGAACTGGTCGATGGCTGGCAGGTCAAGGCGAACGAGAAATCCGGTAACCCGATGTACGTGCGGCCGTCGGTGCTGGTGATGTTCCGCGAGGATCACCGCTTTTTGCTCGACGACGTGATCCCGAGACGCGGCCAGGCTGCCGGCGGCGATTACGACCTGGTGTTGGCGTCGCAGCCATGGCGGGCGCGCATCAATGCCGACTTCAAGGTCAGGCACGTGTTGGCCCCGCTGGCGAAAAGCCTGCGCCCCGGCGGCAGGTTGCTGACGGCCCAGTCCTACGGCGACGATCCAGGGCTCGAGCTGGTGCGCAAGATCTGG
>JAOTUD010000586.1 GCA_029864065.1 Gammaproteobacteria bacterium
ATGGCGGGTTATCGATTTCCGGTTCGCGGCAGAGTCGGTTTCGCTGTAGTCGAGGTTGCCCCAGTCGAGTGCGGTGATAGCGTCGGGCAACAGGTGGCCGTCGATATCGAAATCGTGGTGTGCCAGCACGCCGGGCCAGCCGAAGGCGCCGCGCACCGCGTCCGGCGCGGTCGCGCAATAGTTGCCGACACTGGCGTAGGGCGTTGCCGCGGGCGCACCGATGATGACGATATCGGCATCTCCGGTGTCGCCGGGGGTTGCCAGCGGCAGGTCGAAAAAGCCGCCGCCTGGCGTGCCGCCGAACATGGATTTCATTTCGGGTGATTGCTTGCTCATCGGGTTACCTCAATAGTCAAACGGTCGCCGCGGATGGCAGCGTGTAAAGCCTGATCGTGCCGCTGTGACCGCGCACCGCGGTTTCGCCGACCGGCTCGAGCTCGAGGTCGGAAAGTAGCGCAGCCGTCGATTCGGATACCAGTAGACGGGTCCCATACTCCTTGTTCATCAATTCTAGCCGCGCCGCCAGGTTTACCGCGTCGCCGTGCACCGTGTAATTGAGGCGACCGCTGGCGCCGATCGCGCCGGCGACGACGCTGCCGGTGTTGATGCCGATGCGTATTTTAAGCTTTTCCCCGGCGTATTCGCTACCAGCCACCGAGGTCAGCATCGCCTGCGCCGCGACAACCGCATTGCGGGAATGCTCGCTGTCGCTTATCGGGACATTGAACGTGGCCAGGATCGCGTCTCCCTGGAACTGGGTTACGACGCCACCATGAAGCTCGAGAATCTCGACCATGCGCGAGAAATAGGCGTTCAGCACGTCGACGATCTTGACCGGTCCGAGCGTTTCGGTAAGCCGGGTGAACGACTCGATGTCGCAAAACAGGATCGTCGCCTCGGTCTGCTGAACGTCGAGCTTGCCGCCGCCGGCGAGCAGCGAGCTGGCGATTTTCTCCGGTACGAAACGGCCCAGCGTATCGCGGATCAGGCGGCGTTCGCGCAAGCCGCCGACCATGTTGTTGAATGCGCTGGTGGCATCGTCCAATTCCCGGATAGAGCTACCCGGAAGCGGCGAAACCGAATCGAGATCGCCCTTGTCGACCGATATGGCGGCATTGACGATGGCCTTTATCGGCGCGCTTACCCTGTTGCCCACGATGATCGACGCGATGATTGCGAGTACCAGCACTGCGAGGCCTGCTGCCATGGCCCTGCGCATGCCACGTCTTCGTTCATCGATAAACAGGTCGGTATTGACGTAGGCGCCGATGGTCCATGGAGCCGGGCCGTAGCGTTCGATATTGCGATACAGGTAGAGGTAGTAATCGTCGCCCTGGAAGATACCGCTCGCCTCGATGTCGACCAGGGCCGTGGAAATAAAATCGGCTTGCTCGTCTGGAGCCCAGATGCGCTGTAAAACCGAGTCGCCGAGTTCGTCGATCCGTGGCAAAGGTTGCTGGATGTTGCCGTTGATTATTTGCGGATGCGCCAGTACGTGGCTCCGATTGTAAAGTACGAACGGGGTTATCCCGGTATCGGCATACTTGCTGGACAGAAACGACGATATTTCCTGCACCGGCACGATCTGGGCAAGAATTCCGATAAACCGACCCTGCGGGTCGTGCAGCGCGACATCGTGCAGGAGGGTAGAAGAACTGACGGTTTCGGTAAATATCGGATCGCGCCAGGCGGGAGCGTTGGTGTTTTCGACCTGCTCCAGGTACTCCTTCATCCACGGTTGCCGTGACCAGTCCTCGCCGATGGCCTTGCGTTCCAGGCGATGCCAGCGTCTACTGCTGCCGTTCGCCGCGATGACCGCGATACCAGCTACCTGAGGTGTCGCGGCCAGCGCGCCGAACATGTAATCGTCGAGCGCTCGCGGATCGGACAGATCGGTGACGTCATGCGATATCCATAGCGCCTGATCGCGAATCGGTTTGAGGCGCGCGTCCAGGCTTTGCTCCATGTTACTGATCAGGGTCTCCGCCTGGTCCGCCCAAAGTTCGCGCGTGGTTTGCGCGGCCTGGCCGAAACCGAGAAAAATGACGATGCCGACTGTCAACGCGAGCAGGCTGCTGGTGCCAAACACGGTGATCGCGGTGATCGGAATGCGGCGCATGGTAACCATGTCCGGAGGCAGGCTCCTGCTCTGCAAACAAGGCCCTAAGTTAGATCCAGCAGCCGGGTAAGGTCAAGGACTGTGACTACCCACGACACATCCGCGCTGCAGAAATTGCTCGTGGCGTATTCGCATTTTCGTGACGAAACACGATTCGTCGCCGGGTGACGTTGCCGGTCAACGGTGGTCATGGCGGCAGGCCGGGCGACGGCGGGGTGGAAATCTATTGCCTCAAACACTCGTTTATCATGATGTTGCGTGCTTGCTACAAAGGCTTGCAGATTAAACAAGTTCTAGGCTTAATACGCACTTTCCCGGGCCGAAGTAGTGCATCCCGCCTATGATTAAAAAAATTCTGGTTGCAACCGATGCATCCCCCGCATCGGAGCGTGCGGTCGGTTTTGCTGCGCAATTGTCGGTCGTTCACCCACCG
>JAOTUD010000587.1 GCA_029864065.1 Gammaproteobacteria bacterium
TTCGCTTATTTCCATCGATGCGCCCGCTCAGTTAAATTGCTGCAGGAAGCGCAGGTCGTTGTCGAAAAAGAGCCGCAAATCGTTGACGCCATAGCGCAGCATGGCCATGCGCTCGACGCCGAGGCCAAAGGCGTAGCCGGTATACTTTTCACTGTCCACGCCGGCATGACGAAAAACCTCGGGGTGCACCATGCCGCAACCGAGAATCTCCAGCCAGCCGGTATGGCTGCATACCCGGCAGCCCTGGCCCGCGCACATCACGCAACTGATATCGACTTCCATCGACGGCTCGGTGAACGGGAAGTACGAGGGTCTGAAACGGGTTTTAAGATCATCCTGCTCAAAGAACATCTTGAGGAACTCCTCGAGCGTGCCTTTCAGCACCGAGAAGGATACGTCTTCGTCGACCAGCAGACCTTCCACCTGGTGAAACATCGGGGTATGGGTCAGGTCCGAATCGCAGCGGTAAACGCGGCCGGGCGCAATAACCCGGTATGGTGGCTCCTGGTTTTCCATGACGCGGATCTGCACCGGAGAAGTGTGGGTGCGCAACAACATGCCGTCATCGAAATAAAAGGTATCGTGCATCGCCCTCGCCGGGTGCTCCTCGGGAATATTGAGCGCCTCGAAATTGTGGAAATCGTCCTCGACTTCGGGCCCCTCGGCGATATCGAAACCCAGCTTGCCGAACATCTTGTCGATGCGATTCATCGTCAGCGTCACCGGGTGCAGTCCGCCGGCGCCGCTGCCCCTGCCGGGCAGTGTAATATCGACCGTCTCGCTGTGCAGCCGGGAGCTGATCGATACGTCGCTGAGCGCGGACCGGCGCGCCTCGAGCAATTCCTGGATCGCGCTCTTGACACGATTGATCGCCTGACCCGCGGCCGGCCTTTGCTCTGCCGGCAACCGGCCCAGGCTTTTCAGCTGCGCGGTAATCTCGCCTTTCTTGCCGAGATAGGCAACGCGCACAGCGTCGAGCGCCGCCATATCGGACGACTGGCTGATAGAAAGGGAGGCTTGCTCCAGCAGATTTTCGAGATCCTGCGACACTTATGGTGACCTGGTTGCAACGGCAGGGAGCAAGGCTCCCCGCCGTATCGAAATAACAGCTTTACGCGGCTTCCAGGCCGGCCCTGGCCTTTTCGACCAGCGCGGCAAATGCCGGTTTGTCGAACACCGCGATATCGGACAGGACCTTGCGGTCGATTTCGATCGAGGCCTTCTTCAAACCGTTCATGAAAACGCTGTAGGACATCCCGTTTTCGCGGGCGCCGGCGTTGATGCGGGCAATCCACAAAGCGCGGAACTGGCGCTTGCGCTGGCGCCGATCGCGGTAGGCATACTGCCCCGCCTTGGTGACCGCCTGCTTGGCGACCCGGAATACCTTGCTGCGTGCACCCCGGTAACCCTTGGCCTTGTCCAGAACCTTCTTGTGGCGTGCATGTGCAGCGACGCCGCTTTTTACTCTTGGCATGACATTATCCCCCTAAGAATAAGGCAGCATTCGACGCACCAGCTGCACGTCGTTTGCATGGACTTCGAGCTTGTCGCCAAGCTGGCGCTTACGCTTGCTCGATTTCTTGGTAAGGATATGGCGCAAGTGCGATTGCTTGCGTTTGTAGCCGCCCGCCGAATTGCGCTTGAAACGCTTGGCAGCGCCACTGACTGATTTCATCTTTGGCATATTAAACTCCAGTTTAAGTATCTAGCTTTCTATCAAAAAATCCCTGGACGCCGGAGACGCGTCTTCGGGTTAAGGCCAGCTCAGGGCTAGCGTTTTTTCGGCACCAGCAACATCGTCATCTGGCGCCCTTCCGACTGTGGGTACTGATCCACGGTCGTAAATTCCTTGGTGTCTTCCTCCACTCGTTTCAGCAATTGCGTACCCAGTTCCATATGGGCCATTTCGCGGCCGCGGAAGCGGCAGGTTACCTTGACCCGGTCACCGACCTCGATGAACTCGGTCAGCTTTCTCAGCTTGACCTGGTAGTCCCCTTCCTCGGTACCCGGGCGAAACTTGATTTCCTTGATATGTACCTGGCGCTGTTTCTTGCGCTGGTCATGCAATTTTTTCTTTTGCTGGAAGCGGAACTTGCCATAATCCATCAAACGACAGACGGGTGGCTCGGCATCCGGGACCAGTTCGACCAGGTCCACTCCGGCCGCTTCGGCGAGGCTCTGAGCCTCCTGCAAGGACACAATGCCTTTCTGTTCGCCATCTTCACCGATGAGCCGGACTTCCGGCGCAGTTATTTCCTCGTTGAGACGGCTCTGTTTGTTGTCTGCGATTGGGGGCTCTCCCGCTAAACTTTAAGTTACGTTATACGCAAAAATTAATCCGGTCTGACAACCGGATTACTGATGCATCAGGCCGACAAACTGGTCGACCGCCATTGAACCCAGGTCTTCACCGCCCAGGTTACGCACCGCGATGCATTCCTGTTCTACCTCGCGATCGCCAACGACGATCATGTAGGGAATGCGCTGTAAAGTGTGCTCGCGAATTTTAAACCCGACTTTTTCGTTTCTCAAGTCGGAAATTGTCCTG
>JAOTUD010000589.1 GCA_029864065.1 Gammaproteobacteria bacterium
AGCAGAAGCTGGCTGACCTGCTGTGCCAGAGCGCCGGCATGGATCGGGTTTTCTTCGCCAATTCGGGCGCCGAGGCCAATGAAGCCGCGATCAAACTCGCGCGCCTTTACGGTCATCGGCATGACAACGACAACCCGCATATCGTCGTCATGCAACACGGTTTTCACGGGCGTACCATGGCCACGCTGAGCGCCACCGGCAGTCGCAAGGTGCAGGCCGGGTTCGAGCCGCTGGTGTCGGGATTCGTGCGCGCACCTTACGACGATATCGACGCGATCGAGGCCATCGCCGCAAACAACCGCAACGTGGTTGCGATTCTGGTGGAACCGGTACAGGGCGAGGCCGGAATCGTGATTCCGGGTCGCGGTTACCTGCAGGCGTTGCGCCGCATATGCGATCAGCAAAACTGGTTGCTGATGCTGGACGAAGTGCAATCTGGCATGGCGCGCAGCGGCAAACTGTTTGCGTGCCAGCATGAAGCGGTAGTGCCCGATGTCATGACGCTGGCCAAGGCGCTTGGCAACGGCGTGCCGGTAGGTGCCTGCCTGTGCAGTGGCGCCGCCGCCGACGTCTTCAAACCCGGTAAACACGGTTCGACATTCGGTGGTAATCCGCTCGCCAGCAGGGCCGCCTTTACCGTGCTCGAAAGCATGCTCGAACACAACATCGCCGACAACGCGGCGCAACGCGGGCAACAGTTATACGACGCGCTACGGCAGGGACTGGCGGGCAACCAACAGGTCGCCGAGATACGTCACCTCGGCCTGCTGCTTGCGGTGGAGATGAAGTCCCCCTGCCAGGAGCTGGTGTCCCGGGCGCTGCAGCAGGGTTTGCTGATCAACGTGACCGCCGCAAAGGTAATCCGGCTGCTGCCACCCCTGATCATCGACGAAACGCAAACCGCGGAACTTGCCGACCGGCTGGTCGACTGCATCAACCAGTTTACCCTGTAGCCTTATGCCTGCCCGCCACTTCCTGAGCCTCCTGGACTTTAGCAGCGACGAATTGCGGGCGCTGATAGCGCATGCGATCGACGTCAAGCGAAAACTCAAACAGGGAATCGCGCATACCCCCCTGACCGGAAAGCTGCTGGCGATGATTTTTGAAAAATCGTCCACCCGAACCCGGGTCTCTTTCGAGGCCGGGATGTATCAACTGGGGGGCCATGCGATGTTCATGTCGCCACGAGACAGTCACCTGGGACGGGGCGAACCGATCGAGGACAGCGCCCGGGTCATATCGAGTATGGTCGACGGTATCCTGATCCGCACCTTTGGGCACGAACGCATACAATTGCTCGCGAAAAATTCGCAGGTGCCGGTAATCAACGGTCTCAGCGACCTGTTACACCCCTGCCAGTTGCTTGCCGATATGCAGACCTGGTTCGAGCAGCGCGGCGATATCGCCGGCGCCAGCGTGGCCTGGATCGGGGACGGCAATAACATGTGCCATTCCTACATAAACGCGGCGATCCGCTTCGATTTCCGGCTCAACATCGCCTGTCCCGCGGGCCACGAACCCGACGCCGGGCTGCTCGAAACCGGGGGTGACCGTATCCACCTTTGCGCCAACGCGGACGATGCCGCGACGGACGCAGATCTCGTCGTCACCGACGTCTGGGCCAGCATGGGACAGGAGCAGGAGCAGGAACAGCGCCTCAAAACCTTTGCGACCTACCAGGTCAACCGGCAGGTAATGGCCCGGGCGAACGCCGATGCGCTGTTTATGCATTGCCTGCCGGCGCATCGGGGCGAAGAAGTGACCGCCGAAGTGCTCGACAGTGCGCAATCGGTTATCTGGCAGGAGGCGGAAAACCGCCTGCACGTGCAAAAGGCGCTGCTGGAAATCCTGCTCGGGCCCGCGACCTAGCCTTCCAGCACTTCGAGACGGTCGCGGCCCCGCTCGGTCGCGAGTTTGAGCGCGGTGTCTACCCTGACCAGCAGTTCGCGCGAGGACGATCCGGGCGCCACCGTCTGGCTGCCCAGCCCGGCGCTAGCGGTCAGGTAAGGCTGTCCGCGCGATTTGACGTGTTCGATTTTCTGGTGCGCCAGCTCATCGATAATATGCTGTGCTATCTGGCGCGCGTTTTCGCAGCTTACCCCGGGCAATAACAGCGCGAACTCGGTGCCTTGCAGGCGCGCCACGAGCTGGCTTTTGTGCGCAACCTGGTCACTCAACAGCGTCGCCATCTGTCGCAGGTAGCGATCGCCGGCTTCCTGCCCGTAGTGCGCATTGAACTCGTGGTAGTAATCGATATTGAATTTGACCAGCGAAACCGGCAGGTTATTGCCCATGTACTGTCGCCAGACTTCCTCGAGCTGAACGCGAAACGCCCGGTAATTGGAAACCCCGGTGAGTTCGTCGGTCGTCGAAATTTTTTCGAGCGCCTTGTTGCTTTGCGAGACGGACTGGAGCAGGCGCTGTAAATCCTCGATCAGCGCCTCGTTGTCGTAACGATAATAAAGAGCGTCGTTAACCAGTTCGTTCATGCGCCTGACGCTAATCCAGCCCGCAATCATGAAAAACAGGTAGAGGCTGCTGAGCA
>JAOTUD010000590.1 GCA_029864065.1 Gammaproteobacteria bacterium
CAGTGCGATCTGTTGATTATCAATAAGGTCGATCTCGCGCCTTATGTCGGAGTTAACCTGGAGCAAATGTTGCTGGATGCAATGGAAATTCGGCAGAGCAGGCCGGTCATTGCGATCAATTGCCGCAACGGTGAGAATGTCGAACGGGTGGTTAACCATATCGCCAGCAGCCTTTTGTTCAGGGATGACGAATTCGAATCCGTGGCCAGTACCGCCTGAGATGAACACGGCCCAATCCTGGTCAAGCATCGCCCCAGACCTGTCGCGCAGCGCCAGATCGTGGTTGTCTTTCAGGCGGGATCCGGCAGGGCAGACCTATATCGCCCGGCAGCGCACCGAGTATCCATTTCACATGACCCGGCCATTTCGGCTGCCCGCGGACCCCGAAGGAATGCTGACGCTCTACCTGCAATCTGCATCAGGAGGTCTTTATCGGGGTGATCGCCTGACGCTGGATGTCGATGTCGAGGAAAAAGCGGCGTTGCACTTGACCACCCAGGCCGGCACCGTGGTTCATCATACGCGTGAAGGCGAAGCTAGTCAGACTACCAATATCAGAGTCGGGGCGGACGGTTTCTGCGAGTATCTGCCGGATCCGCTGATTCTCTTCACGGGCGCCCGATTGTGTACTCGGACCCATGCGGTCGTCGAACCCGGCGCGACTCTGTTGCTGGCAGATGCCTTCACTACCCACGATCCGGGCGGTGGGCAAGTGCCGTTTGCTAACCTGGACAATGAACTTAGGCTGGAAAGCAGTAATGGCGAGTTGCTGGCGGTTGATCGTTTTCAGATCGATGGCGCTGCCTTTACTTCCGGAAACAGCGCACTGCAGGGCGGGCAACTCAGTCAGGGGACCGTATTGTTGGTGGCGCCAGGTGACCTGGATCCAGTGATGACAGCATTGAGGCAAAGCCTTAATTCAACCCCGGGAATTTACGCCGGGGTTTCAATGCTGCCGGGGAAACGTGGACTTTGGTGCCGCTTTCTTGCGGACGATGGGGTGGCATTAGGCGCCGCACTCAAAAATGCGTGGACAACCGTTCGATCCGGGCTTACCGGAATTCCGCCCGTCGAACGGCGTAAGTAAATCATGAAACAGGTGATATCGGAATCTGCCCCCACCGCTACACCTCGTGTTGGATCATCTCTAATCCCTGGTCCAGCATTTTTAACGCGGCTTATACCCGTCTTCGGTGCCGCGTATTTTTCTATTCAGCGTACCTTGATGATGGTTTCGCGAGTGATTTTTCGGATAGTCAACTTGAAAGGTGAAATATATGAGTAAGTCAATCAAGCAACTGGCAGAAGGGTTTTACGAACTGCTCAATAACGGGGGCGACCTTTCCGAAGTTCTGTCGGAGGATTTCGTGTTCGGAATCATGCCGGGATTTCCCTATGGTGGTGACAAGAACGGCCTGGCGTCGTCGTTGGACTTTTTCGAAAAACTTGGACAGCATTTCGATTTCTGGGAAGTCGTTCCACTGCGTTACATCGATGTGGATGATAGTAACCTGGTGGTTACCGCGCTGTACCGCACTAAAGCGACCGAAACCGGGCGCGACGTCGAAATGGAAACCGTGCATTTGTGGACATCGAAGGATGGCATGCTGAATACCTATAAGCATTACTGCGATACCGCCGTCCTGTCGGCTGCGCTGGATCACAAGGTTCCGCAGTAAACCCAGGGTAATGACTGTCGTGACGATGCTTAAAGCGGACGATACTGTACTGGCACTAATCGATGTGCAGGGGAAGCTCGCGCATTCGATGCATGAGCGGGAAACGCTGTTCCTGAATCTAGAAAGATGTATCCGTGGCGCCCAGATACTGCAGATTCCCATCCTCTGGGTCGAGCAGAATCCGCAGGGTCTCGGTGCAACGATACCGGAAATTTCTCGCTTGCTGGAAGAGTATCAGCCGCTGGAAAAAATGAGTTTTAGCTGTATCAAGAACAGCGAGATCAAGAAACAGCTATTATCGTTACGACGAAAGCAGGTCCTGGTCGTCGGTATCGAGACACATGTCTGCGTGTATCAATCAGTCCGGGATATGTTGGCCATCGATTTACAGGTGGAAGTCATCACCGACGCGGTCTCGTCCCGAATCCCGGAAAACAAGCATTATGGACTGCAGAAAATGCAGCTTGCCGGTGCCGCGCTGACCACTACCGAAATGTGCCTTTTCGAACTGGTTGCCGATTGTGAAAAGCCTGAATTCAGGCAAATCCTGCGGCTGCTGAAATGACTGGTTTCCTGTTCCTGGGATTCATGCTGGGGATCAGGCATGCACTAGAAGCCGATCATATAGCCACGGTTGCCACGCTTGCCTGTTCACAGGCTTCTCGAGGGCAGATTTTACGCCAGGGTCTTACCTGGGGAATCGGGCATAGTTTCACCTTAATGTTGTTCGGGGTGATAGTTTTATCAGTGAACAGCCTGGTTCCGGAACGGTTGGTGATGGGGCTGGAGATCGCTGTCGGTTGCTTGATGATCTTGCTCGGCCTGGATGTGATTCGCAAAGCAGTGAAGTCGAGGATTCATTT
>JAOTUD010000056.1 GCA_029864065.1 Gammaproteobacteria bacterium
CGAGCGCTGCCTCAACGACGCCGACATGCGCGCCCGCCTCGATGCGACCAGCGCGCACATGCAATCCCGCGCCGGCACCGAGAAAGCCGCCGCTATCCTGGACAGGATGCTGGGCTAACCATGAGTGAAATCCTTACGCAATCCGCGCCGGCGCTGCCGCAGGCTAGCCAGCAAAGCGAGCTCGTCGACTGGGGCGAGATTCCGGATATGGTCGAGGGGACGTCGCATACCAGCGGTATCCTGATTCACAAGGGTCCCGACGGCCGCTCGGAATGCGGGCTCTGGGTCTGCACACCGGGAACCTGGAACTGTCACGTGACCCGCGACGAATTCTGTCATTTCATCGCGGGCCGCTGCACTTACCAGCACGAGTCCGGCGAAGTGATCGAGATTACCCCCGACACCGCTGCGTTTTTCCCCGAGGGCTGGAAAGGGGTATGCACGGTCCACGAAACGGTGCGCAAGCTGTACATGATTCGCTAGGTGGCGAACCGATGCGCCAGAGGACAACGAGACGACAGCATGAATGATAACAGCAAGACCCGCGCGCGCTTCTTCGTGACTCCCGGGTTCGAGACTTGCGGGGCTGGCAAGCGTGTCGACGTGATCGATCCGGCTACACTCGAGGTCGTCGGTGAGCGCCTGGTGACCGATGCCGATACGATTCACGCGGTCATCGCGCGCGCGAACGCGGCGCAGCAGGGCTGGGCTCGACTCGACGCGAAGACGCGCGCGAGCGCGTTGCATCGCATCGCCGATCGCATCGAACGCAGCGACCCGCGCGAAGTGGCCGTGTTGATGACCCGCGAAATGGGCAAACCCTACCCGGAGTCGGTCGGCGAGATTGCGAACTGCGGCGCGATCTTCCGCTACTACGCGGAAATGGCGCGCGACGAGGCCGGCAAGGTCGCTGGTACCACGCAGGCAGGTTCGTTTCAATTCAGCCGCTACCACCCGCTCGGCGTGTCGGTGCATATCCTGCCGTTCAACTTTCCCGTGCTGCTGATGTGCTGGACCGTGGCCGCGTCGCTCGCCGCGGGCAACGCATGCATCGTCAAGCCCGCCGAGGCGACTTCGCTGTGCACGCTCGAATTTATGCGTCACTTCGAGGGGTTGCCCGCCGGGCTCGTGTCCTGCCTGCCGGGCGATGCGCAGGTCGCGCAGAGCTTGATTCATTCGGCCGCGACTCACGCGGTTGCGTTTACTGGCAGTGTCGCCGTGGGCTGCGAGGTCGGCGCCGCCTGCGCGCGCCTGATGAAGCCCTGCGTGATCGAAAACGGCGGCAGTGACCCGATGATCATTTCCCGTCATGCGCCGATGGACGTAGCCGTGGCCGGTTCGGTAACCGCGGCTTTTCATCTGAGCGGGCAGGTCTGCACGTCGAGCGAACGCTTCTTCGTCGTCGACGAGGTGCACGATGAATTCGTCGCGAAGTTCGCCGCGATGACGCGCAAGCTGCGTATCGGCAACGGCATGGATAAATCCGAAATAGGTCCACTGGTCAACGAAGCCGCGCGCAGCAAAGTCGAACGCCTGGTGGACGAAGCCGTAAACGCCGGCGCGACGCTCGTCTGCGGCGGGCAGCGACCGCCGGGGCTCGAGACTGGCTGGTTCTACGAACCGACGATCCTGACCGACGTCACGCCGGACATGAGCCTGATGCACAATGAATGCTTCGGCCCGGTTGCGGCGATCTGCCGCGTCGCCGATTTCGAAACGGCCCTGGAACGCGCCAACGACACCGTGTTCGGGCTGGGCGCGGCGATCTTCACCACCGACCTCGCCGAGGCGATAGAGGCCTCCGAGCGCTTGCAGGCGGGCCTCGTCTGGATCAACAACCCGTTAATCGACAACGATGCGCTCCCTTTCGGTGGCTGGAAAATGTCCGGCCTCGGACGCGAACTCGGCCGCCAGGGCCTTGACGCGTTTCGCCGCCCGAAGATGGTCATCATCGACCATCAGCCGCAGATTCACGACTGGTGGTATCCGTACCCGGACGACTGGTTCTATGAAGCCGGGGGGCGCAAGCTGGGGGATTGATCGGCATCGATTCGTTATTTTTCCAGCAAGCATGGTGCCCACCGGAGAATTTTGCTGGCACTGAATTTATTTGATGCTATTTAGATCCCGGAACTGGACTTGCGTCATGCTGAGTTTTGCGGGTTTCAGTTATGCACCGTCATGCTTTCTAGTGCATGCAGGGGCAAGGGGCGCCCCATAAGTTGGTGAAAAGTATAGAAATATAAATTGTCTTTCCCTCTGAAAATCCTCAAGCCGGTGCCGAACGCGGACCGCTTCGATTCCGCCCCTGGGCACCAGTTTGTTGAAAGAAACGGCTGCTCGACAGGTTAACCTGAAGTAATGGAAGCTAATGGTGTGGTGACACTAGCCCTTCCATCTTGAGTAACGGCGAAAGCGCCTGCTCCCGCCCTCGCGGTATGGTTCGAGTCAGAATTATCGTCAAAGTTTACATAAATTTTTGCGAATAAATTTCACTGCAAATAGCTACCTGGATTACCATATCAGTCACTTGTAGCATCTCGATACGCATCATGTCTTCATTACAGGAACAATTGCTCAAGGCCGGGCTGGTCGACCAGCAAAAATTGGCCAGGGCCGACCAGGAAAAAAACAGGCAATCCAATCTCGCGCGCAAAAAGCACGGTAAAAATAGCGTGCAGCCAGGCTCATCCAGGCAGCAAGAGCAAAATAAAAAAGCGCAGCGCAATCGTGAACTGAAGCAGAAGCGTCAACACGAAGCTCAACGCAAGGGGCTTGCCGCCCAGACGAAACATTTAATCGACATTAACAAGCAGGACCGGGCGCAGGGCGAGCATCCCTATAGTTTTGTTTACCGGGGCAAGGTGAAGAAAATCTACGTGTCCGAAAGGCAGAAGACTCAACTCGTCGGCGGGCAGCTTGCCATTGCAACCTTTGTCACCAACGATGGCAGGAAATTCGAATTGGTACCTCAAGCGGTGGCTGAAAAAATTATCGAGCGTGATGATACCCTGGTGGTGGATCTCGGCCAGCCAGCGAAGACGGACCAGGATGAAAATGATCCCTACGCGGACTACCAGGTTCCTGACGATTTAATCTGGTAGTAAGCGCGGGCATCAAAGTATCGGGGTCAACGTCAAAGTTTCGGAGTCAGATCACCGATTTTCATCTGACCCCGATTTTCAAGGCAGCGTTCCCGGGATTCATCTGGCTTCGCAGTTGCCGATAAAATGGTCAAGAACCGATTATAAATTCCGTTGATAGACTGGAAAATTCTGGTCTATAGTTATAGGGCTTCTTATTCAATTTATGAAAGAAGACCTATGGTACGAAGTTCGGAGGTGTCCATGCGTTTTGAATCGCAGCAACTACCCATCACGGAAACATCCCTTTCCTGCTACTTTAGCAATCGCCTGAAGCGCTACGCCAGGCGTTTTCGTCCACCACCCCATGAAGATACCTGCTGGTACCTGGGCAGCCTGCTGGAGCGCTTCGGCCGCTGTGAGCAGTTATTTTCCTATCAGGACGAGCGCATGATGATCAGGCCGCTGGCGCTGTTGTATAGCGATGCTATCGAGGCGAGTAACGATCGGGAGCGTTGTCTGATGCTGCAGCAGCTGGGAGACATGGCGCTATTTCTGGGTGCCTTGTTCCCGGAACGATTTACCCGCCACGGGCTCCAACAGGACTATTTCATTGGCATGGGCGGCAGTGCCTATGACTATCTTGCCGACAATGCCCGTTCCAACCGTCACATCTTCGCCGAACTGGCCCAGACCTTTACCCGCATGCTGGAAATGGTGGCGAACGCCTGTTCGCGCAGCCAACGCTTGACCACCGAGGGGGTGCTGGCGCTATACCAGAGCTGGTTGACTTCCCGGGATCCGGTTATCGCCAGTCAGTTGCAGGCATTGGGAATCAAGCTGGAAGGGAGCGAGAATCTGCAATGAACCTTAAGGTGTTGCGCTGAAGGTGTCCCCAGATCTCGCGACTCTTGGTATTTGACGCGAGCACGGGGATTTCAGTTGGGTCGGTTTGTGCCGCGCGCCAAATTTTTCTGGGCGCCCGCTTTCGGGAAAAACCTAAGGTCATTTTTTGGGGTCAGGCCTGACATTTCACATTTGATGCTTGGTACTCTCCCCCGCCAGGTGCTTTGGCCGATAAGCAGGTCGGTAAACAGTATGAAGAGCAATCGGTCAAATGTAAGGCTTGACCCTATATACGCTCTGGTTGAGGCATTAGGCCTGATTAAGTGACTCAGGCCAGGCCCTGCGCCGTTTGCATTCAATCACCCTGAAAGCGTATAAGTTTGCAATAAATCGCAGCAACGGAAATCATGTATCTTTCGAAGTCACAGTATATGAGAGGTCTTCAATGCCCGAAGGCCCTGTGGTTGTTTAAAAATCGAAAGGAGCTGGCGGCCGAGCCCGATCAACGAAGATTGAATTTATTTGCCACGGGCCATCGCGTTGGCGACCTGGCGAAGCAGTTGTTTCCAGGCGGCGTCGAGATTGAATATCGGCAGTCCGATTACCAGGGCATGATCGACGAAACCTCCCGATATACCAAGGGCGAGAATGTCGTTTACGAAGGCTCGTTTTCCACCAATGGCGTATTCGTGCGAGCCGATATCCTGGTTAAGAACGGACCTGTATGGGATATCTACGAGGTAAAGGCGACCGCCAGTACCAAGGCCGTGCATAAGCCCGATGTGGCGATTCAGTGGTATGTGATCGGAAAGCATTTAGCGCTCGGCAAGGCATATTTGGTGCATCTCGACACGAGCTATGTGCGCCATGGCGAACTCGATATTCAAAGCCTGTTTAGAGTCGATGACATCACCGACGACGTTCAGGCCGAACAGGCCTCGATAGAAAGCAACCTGGAGAACCTGAAGGCGATGCTCGCTGGAGGGGAGCCCGATATCCCAATCGGTACGCACTGTAAAAATCCCTACGAATGTGATTTTCTCGCTCACTGTTGGCAGGATGTACCTTACCCATCTATTCTCGATCTTTGCCGGTTGAACGGCGACAGGAAATTTAAGCTCTACCACAATGGCGTCGTGACCTACGAAGATACCAGGAATCACATTGATCTTAACGCCGTCCAGGCCTTGCAAGTCGAAACCGCGCTCAGCCGTGAACCTTACATCGATACCGGCGCGTTAACCGACTACCTTCGAGATGTCCGCCATCCGATTAGCTGTCTGGATTTCGAAACCTTCCAGGAAGCGATTCCCAGGTTCGACGGGCAGGGACCCTACAAGAATATTCCCTTCCAGTATTCGCTTCATATCCTGCACCAGAATGGCGATCTCGAGCACAGGGAGTTTCTGGCGGATGAAACCGGAGACCCCAGGCTCGGGTTAACCCGGCGACTTCTGCATGACATTCCAGATGATGGTACCATTTTCGCCTTTCACCAGTCGTTTGAAATCGGCGTCATCAATGGGCTGGCCCGACATTTTGATCGATATGCGGCACAGCTGACGGCATTAATCGGCAGGTTCAAGGATCTGGAAATTCCGTTCAACAGGTTGATGTACTACCACCCCGATTTTCACGGCAGTTTTTCCATCAAGTCTGTCCTGCCCGCACTTTTTCCCCGTGACCCGGAGCTGGATTATAAGAACCTGGATATCCAGAGCGGTGATGTCGCGATGGACATTTTCCCCCATCTAAATGAAATCGATGATCCTGACAAGAAGGCGGCTTTGCGGGAATCGCTGCTTGCATACTGCCGCCTCGATACCCTGGCGATGGTCAAGATATGGCAAAGGCTAAACAAAACTATAAATAGTGCCAACGAATAAATACCGTCGGGATCTTGCTTGTTATCCTGGAATTAGCTGTTGGAATTTTTCGATATAAAAAAGAGTCTTCTAAGACGAATTTGCTTCCACCCCTGGCACCGTTTACGAGTCGATCCTCCGTTTTGGAGGGCAGTAAAGTCGCGGCCGGGAACGAATCGCCCGATACCGTGAATTGAGGATGCATCGTTTTTCCGGGCGATTCGGGAGTGGTGGATTTGCTTCTGTAAATCCCCGGGTTGCGGGCGATCGGTATGATCAATAAGGCGGCGCCAGGCGCCGAAATCCATGCGCCAGCACGACGAGTATGAACAGGAGATTGCGGATTAATGCAAACGGGAATATCACGTATTTCGGTCTTTGCCTGGTGCCCGCGGCCTTGCACCGGTTCAATTGAGCGCACAGCGACTCCATCCATTCGACCGAACGAGGCCAGTCGGTCAGCCGGCGTAACCAGTGTTGCGGTAATCCGCGCCTGCCGACCCTGGCACCGACCATGCCGCCGATAATGGCGGCGACGGTATCCGTGTCGCCGCCGCATCGGACCGCCTCGGTAATCGCCGTTTCCGCATCGCCGTAATGGCGGAACCAGATTTGCAGCACCACGGCAAGCGTGCTGTAACAGAAGCCGGACACGCCCTTGCTCATATCGTTGTCGTCGCAGAATTGTTGCGCGCTTTGGTTATCCGAGGCGCTGTGCGCCGCCCGTTGCAGCAGCGATTTCAGCGCCTCGTCGGCGCGTGACCATTTTTCGAAGTACTGCTCAACCCGTGCGGGCGAAACCGTTTCATTTTCGAGCGCAAGCGCGGTTGCGCAGGCAATCACCTGCGCCGCGCGCTCTGCTCGCGGATCCGAATGCGTGATCCGGCTGCTGATGGCGACCAGGTCTTCGCGCAGGCGATCGTCGCGGCCGGCATAGGCGCCGATGATCGCGCTGCGCATCATCGGTCCGTTACCGGCGCTGTTCGCGCCGCTTTTGTGATAGGGAAATCCGAGCCAGAGTTTGATCGCGCTGCGCAGCGTTCCCAGTCCAATCCCGGCGGGAAGGGTTAGGAACCACCAGCGCAGCCGCCAGGCCATGTTGCGTCCGAAAGTTTCCGCATCGCCGCCGCAGGCGATCAGCGCCTGGGCGACGAGGCAGCTGTGCTCGGTATCGTCCGAAATCATGCCATATCCGAACACCAGCCGTTGCTCGAGCGGCCCCGGATTCAGGCGCCGGATTCGCCGTGCCGAAATGCCTTCGAACGGCAACCCGATGGAATCTCCAAGGGCGCAGCCGAGCAGGGACCCGGTGACGGCGTCGATCGGGCCGGATCGGAATTCGTTGTTGTTACGGGCAGGGTTCATCGGTTAAATGAGAATAGTCGATTCGAATGAATTTGTTACCCAGGGATGCGCTAACACACCAGCATGCCCCGGGTCTCGGATACGCCGATTTTGGCGATACAGCCCGAGTTGAAGGATATCGCGTCGGCCTCGATACCGTCGGAGAAGATGACCCCGTATTCCGGCATCAGCGATTCGAGGGTCAGGGGCTTGCTGCTGGAAACTTCGCCGAACACCAGCCTGGCGCCGGTGGTCTGGCTCGGGAAGGGTTCGCGCACCGCGAACTGGAGCCGTTGTGCATCCCAGGCAAAGCCGCTTGCCATCGGGTGCGATTCGATGCCGGCGACGCCGATGGCGCCCGCCAGCACTGACTGGAACCATCCGCTCGAACCGAAGCCGGTGGACACGATAATACCCGACGAGCTTTGCATTTCGGCCTCGCCGTTCCAGTCGATGTGGTAGCGTGCGGAGACGTGCGATTTCGGCCCGATAAACAGGTCATTGACCGCGAGCATGCGCTGCCCCAGATTGGTCGACGCCTCGGCGAAAGTCACGCTTTTGCGTTCCCCGCGGCCGCTCAGCGTTTGCGCGAGCGCGCGCTCGAGATCGCCGATCTCGAACGGCAGCAGCTTGCCGTCCCAACGATCGGGATCAGGATTGATGCCGATGACGGGCTGCCCGTCCAGGTATTTAAGCGTATTGGCGACGAGGCCGTCCTGTCCGATCACGACCACGATATCGCCCCGACCGAACTGGTAGTTGGGCAGGAAGCCTCGCTCCAGTTTCTGTAGCGGACCCAGCGAGCGTAGCATCGACTCGGCCTCGTGAATGCGCTTCGAGTACAGGTCGTGCTCGTCGAGGTAGTCCTGCGCGTCGACCTGGTTATGCTCGAGGTAAAACCGCGCCTGTGGCCAGGTGTTGAAACGCTCGATCAACTCCTGCAGGCGCGTCTTGCGCGTTACCAGGATAAACCGGTGTTCGGTTGCTCGGCTCATTTGGCGCGGGCCTTTTTCATCATTTGACCGAACAGGTCGGGCGTGATGTTAAGCTCGCCGATCTTGCCTGCGTTTTGCGCCAGTGTCTCGAACGCGATTGCCATCAACTGTTCCGGCTGCATGTTGGCGAGCGCCATCGCCTTCAGGTTTTCCACCGGCAGTTCGGTAAAGGCCTTCATTTTACTCGCCACCGCGTAGGCGTCGGCATCGGCTTCTTCGCGACTGTTGGCGGCGACCAGGCCGACCAGGTCCTTGCGCTGGGTTTCGTTATCGATCTCCGACTGGATGCGCTCGCGCTCGGTCTCTGCCTGGCCGCGCAGCAGGTTACGCTCGTTGCGGATACGGGATTCCTCGATTTCCTGTTCCTTTTGCTGAATGTCGTGCCTGGTTTGCAGCTCGGCTTCCTGGATCATGCGTTCCTGCTCGACCGAGGATTTCCTGCGCGCGTAGATCGCATCGTCCGCTTCTTTCAGGATTGCCTCGCGGGCCTCGGCCTCGAGCGCCTGACGGGTCTCGGGCGTTGGTGATATCGCGCTGACCGTGGTTTTGAGAATGGTGATGCCCATCGCCTGCAACGAGGCGTCCACCGCCATTTGTTGCCTGATTTCAGCAGCAAGATGGCTGTGGTCGGCAAGTGCCGAACGCAACGGCATGGAATGAACCGTTTCCTGTACGATGGCCTGGGCCGACTGAATAACACGATCACTCAATTTCATCGGGTCGTCGGAAACATGGGTCACGCCATCCTTGCCGATGGTGAAATTGAGCATATCGGCTATTTTTTCAGCATCCTCGATGCGGAAAGTGATTTGCCCCTGGACCCTGACTTCCTGGAAGTCGACGGTTTGCAGTCCGAAGATGAAAGGCGCCTCCTGGGCGTTGATCGGAATCGCCGCGATCGAAGTCTTCACGGCGTTGTAGAAAAAGCTGAGTCCCTTGCCTTTTGCTATTGTTTTACCGTTCACGGTTTTGATGACATAGGTCGAGGGATTGGCCTTGTAGTAGCGTATTCCAAACATTTTCTGCTCCTTAGTGACTATTAGACACTAAAAGATAGTGGCTAATAGTCACTAAATTGTCAAGTAGAAAGTGACAAAAAGTCACAAATATGAATTATTTACGCTAGAATGACCGTATCGAAACCCCGGAGACGGATATGACCCAGCAGGCCAAAAGCCCCCGGCGGGCCGGGCACGGCATCAAAACGCCGCTTTTGACGGTCGATTCGGTGCTGTTTAGCTACCATGACAAATCGTTGAAGATCCTGCTAGTGCGCCGCTCGTCCGATCCCGAAAAGGGCAAATGGGGATTGCCGGGCGGCATCGTCGATATCGATATCGATGATGATATCGAGGCGACCGCGTTGCGCAAACTGGTCGAAAAAACCAGCGTCGAGCCCCCGTACCTGGATCAGCTGGAAACCATCGGCAATCGCGGTCGCGATCCCCGGGGCTGGTCGGTTACGGTCTGCTACACGGCGTTGATTGCACACCAGGCCTGCGCGCAGCACGTGAGCACGGTATCCGACGTCCGTTGGGTCGAACTGGATGCCGCGCTGAAAATGAAACTGGCTTTCGATCACCGCGAGATTATCGGCATTGCGCGCGAGCGCCAGCGCCAGCGCGCCCTGTACTCGATATCCTCGGGCTATGCGCTGGCTGAAGAGTTTACGCTGGCCGAGTTGCAGCATCTGCATGAGCTGTTGATCGGCAAACCGATTCAGAAACGATCGTTTCGCCGCCGTATCGAGCAGGCGGGACTGCTGATCGATACCGGCAAGAAACGCCAGGAGGGCGGGCGCCCCGCGGCGCTTTACCGCATGAAACCCGAATCGATTACCCATCGATTCGTCCGGAACCTGGAGGCTTCCTAGCACCAAACGTAACGGACGCCCGATAAATTGTTGGAAGCTAAAGAATTATAAGTTACCGTTTTTTTGAAAATCCTCCAGTCGATGGTCCGATTCCGGCCCCGGCGCCATACTACCGTTTTTGTACCGGACCAATG
>JAOTUD010000592.1 GCA_029864065.1 Gammaproteobacteria bacterium
TCGAGGCGCATATCGAGCAGGGTCCGATACTGGAGGCGCAGCAAAAGCAGATCGGCGTCGTTATCGGCGGGCAGGGGCAACGCTGGTTCGACTTGCGCATCAAGGGCCGCGATTCGCATGCCGGTTCGACACCGATGCCGGGTCGGCGCGACGCGCTGGTCGCCGCGGCCGAAGTCATTTCGATGGTGCAGACACTGGCGCTCGATTATGCACCGCACGGGGTCGGCACGGTCGGCGAACTGTCGGTGATGCCCAATTCGCGCAATACCATTCCGGGCGAAGTATTTCTGACTATCGATATCCGCCATCCGGACGAGGCGATGCTTGCGGAAATGGCCAACAAGTTGCGGGTCTGTGTCATCGATTGTGCCGATAGCCACCAGGTCGAATGCGATATGGGCGAAATCTGGGATAAGCCTCCGGTGAGCTTCGATCCGGGCTGTATCGCCGCGGTCGAACAGGCGACCACGGCGTTGGGATACAGTCATCAGCATATCGTCTCGGGCGCTGGCCACGATGCCTGCCAGGTATGCCTGGTGGCGCCGACCGCGATGATATTCGTGCCCTGTGCGGGCGGGATAAGCCATAACGAGCAGGAGAGCGCCGAACCCGAGGACCTCGAGGCTGGCTGCAACGTGCTGCTGCAGGCGATGACGACGCTCGCCAACCGGGTGCCCGCCTAGCAAGCCCGAGTTTTTGGTCAGATGAAAAACTTGCAGTTTTTGATCTGACCAAAATTATCCGGGGCAGGCGTCGGCACGGCGCGTCAAACGGGATGAAAAAAGCGGTCTGGCATGACCACGAGCTTGCCGACGTATCCCTTGGCCATGAAATCGGTCTGCGCGCGGTGAAATTCACTTAGCGGATAGGTCGCAAACAGGTTGGCCGTGACCTTGCCGGATTCGATGTAGCCAACGAGCCGTTTGAAAGCCTGACGCGTGCCCTGCGACGAACCGTGAATCTCCAGGTGTTTCAAATACACGGTGCGCAGGTCGAGCTCGACGATCGCGCCGCCGAAGGCGCCCGCCGTGGTGTAGCGTCCCTCGGGTCGCAGCAGGTTGATCAAGTCCTTGAATAGCGGCCCGCCGACCACGTCGGCAACCACGTCGAGCGGCTGGCCGTCTAACAGCATGGTTACCTGCTCCACCCAGTTACCCTCGTCACGCAGGGCAATACCCTCGGCGCCCAGTGCACTGACCGCGTCAGCCTTGTCCCTGCTGGTGATCGCGTAGGGAATGGCGCCTCGCGCGCGGCACAGCTGGATCAACCCGCCGCCGACACCGCCGGCCGCGCCGCTGATCAATACCCGTTCGCCTGCCGCCACGCGGGCTCTATCGAGCATGTGCTCACCGGTCAGGTAAGCGCAGCAAAAGGTAGCCAGCTCGGCGTCCGACATGGGATTTTTGACCAGATGTGCGTTCGCGGCCGGAACCACGCAATACTCGGCGTAGCCGCCGTCGGCGCCGTGCCCGATGTAATCGATGTCTGCGAGGCTGTCGGTGTCGGTGTTGTAAATACTGAAATCGACCATGACGCGCTCGCCGATGCGCGAAGGATAGACGTTGCCGCCGACCGCAACGATTTCGCCGACCGTATCGGCGCCCTGGATTCTTGGAAACTCGAGCGTCGGCTTGCCGCGGCGCCACGACGCCACCGCGTCCGGATCGTCGTCGGTGCCGTAGGCGCCCTCGCGTACCCAGACGTCGGTATTGTTCATGCCGCAGGCGTGAACCTCGATCAGAACCTCGTCGGTAGCCGGTCGCGGCACGGGAAAGTCGACATACTTAAGCATGTCCATATCGCCGTGGCCGCTTAGCACGACCGCCTTCATTGTTTCAGGAATTTGTTTCAAAAATATACCCTCGCTGCCTGATGGCCTTGCCGTTGCATTGCCTGCCGGGATTTAGCTGTTCCCGCGCCGCGCGACCCGTTCGGCCAGCAGGCACAGGATCTCGAACATCATCGTCACCGCGACCAGCGCGGTGTTGCCCGACATGTCGAACGGCGGCGAAACCTCGACCACGTCGCCGCCGACCAGGTTCAGTCCACGCAGTCCGCGGATCATTCGCTGCGCATCGAAAGTCGTGATGCCGCCGATCTCCGGGGTGCCGGTGCCCGGCGCGTACACCGGGTCGAGCGCATCGACGTCGAAGCTTACATAAGTCCTGCCGTCGCCAACGACCCGGCGCGCCTCGGCGATGACCGCGTCGACCCCGAGGTCGTGGTATTCCTCGATCTCGATGACGCGGATGCCCTGTTCGAGGCCCCAGTCCTTGTCGCGGTCGCTGTAAAGCGCGCCGCGTATTCCGATTTGCACGATGCGTTTGGGATCGAGCAGGCCTTCCTCGATGGCGCGCCGGAACGGCGTGCCGTGGGTATACTTCGATTCGCCGAAGTAACGATCCAGCGTATCGGTATGCGCATCGAAATGAACCATGCCGACCGCCTCGTCGCGGCACAGCGCGCGCATGATCGGCAGCGTGATCAGGTGGTCGCCCCCCGCCGTTAGCGGCACGATTCCCTGGTTGACGAC
>JAOTUD010000591.1 GCA_029864065.1 Gammaproteobacteria bacterium
TTACCCTGGTGCAGCAAATCCCGGATCAGGCGGTCACGCGCCGCATCGTCGAGCTCCAGCCGCTGCAGCTCGGCATCGATATCCAGGGGGTTCGTTTCACGCTGGCCCTGCCAGTGGTCATAAAAATCGGGGGTGCCGTCGGCAAATTCGATACCGGGGTCGGTCGGCCTGTCGCCCGACAGGAAGTAATGCGCGGCAAACAACAGCGCGAGCACCGGTATCGTCGTCGCCGCGTGATCAGGAATGTACTGCCTGAGCTTCATCGTATCGGTCATATTACGCCGCTCTGCGACTAATGCAAATGCGCGGCTTTCGCTGATATTATAGCCGCATGACCGGATTTAACCTCGATCCACAAATGCGCGACTTTATCGACAGCTATCTCGAGATTTCGAGTCTGTCGACCGCTACTAGCGTGAGCCAGCAGCGTATCGACTACGACAGGGTCGTGCAGCATTTTCGCCATGCGCATCCGCCCGGGATAAGCTGCAGCGACAGCGTCGTCGTGGGCCGCCACGGCAAGATTCCGCTGCGGCGTTACCGTTATCGCGACGGTAATGACGACGCGCTGGTGATGTTTATCCACGGGGGCGGCTTTATCCTCGGCAGCCTCGATTCACACGACGATATCTGCGCCGAGCTTTGCGCCGCAACCGGCTACGACCTGGTCTCGGTCGATTACCGACTGTCGCCGGAACATTTTCATCCGACCCACCTCGACGATGTCGAGGATGCCTTCAAACACTGCTGGCAGGACGAGGTGATCCTGGTCGGCGTCTCGGCGGGCGGCACGCTGGCGGCGGCGTTATGCCACCGGATGCGATTGCAGCGGCGCAAGGCCGCGGGACAGGTGCTGATTTATCCGGGCCTCGGCGGCGACTGTTTCGATCTGGATTCGTACCGGGATAACGCCAACGCGCCGTTGCTTACCACCGACGACATCCTGTTTTACCGCGGGGCCAGATGCGATACTGATGCATTGCCGATGGACGATCCCGAATTCTATCCGCTGGTTGCCGACGACTTCGCCGCGACTCCGCCGACGATCGCGTTTTCCGCGGATATCGATCCGTTGCGCGACGACGCCGCGCGCTACGTCGAAAAGTTGCGCGCCGCCGACGTGGCGGCCGAATGGATCAACGAAACGGGTCTGGTGCACGATTTCCTGCGCGCCCGCCATGCAAGCGACGTCGCCGGCGCGGCCTTCCGCCGCATCTGCGACGCGATCACTCGCCTCGCCCGCCAGGATCTCCGATTACGGGGACACAATACTTAATTCTCAAGAATTAATAAGTATTGTGTCCCCGTAATTCGGTTTCTGCGAGAAACCGGCCCGGTACTCTCGCCGGGCTAGAGGTCGCAGTCCATCGCGTCGACGTAGAGCTGCTGGAAATGATGCACCGCGTGCTCCGACAATTCGCTGCGCTCGGGATCGACGACAAACCGCCCCTGGTTATAGCCCTTCGACTGCAGTCCGCGGAACACGCTTTCGCACAGGCCGACGTCCTCGGGCTGGAGTACGTCGCGCTGGTAAATCATCGCGTCGCGCTGCTGCTGGCTGGGTTCGGGATTCGGCAGGTACCAGTCCTGGTATTCGATGGTTCGCCCTGCCCCGTTCGGGATCATTTGCAACACCGAAATATTGGGTTCTCCCGGGTAGATCCAGATCGTCAGGTTCGGCCACAGGAACCAGCCCGCGTAACCGAAATCGACCTCGCCCTTTTCGAAACGGTAGGCGCTGCTCTCGGTAGTCCTCGCCGCCGACGAAACCTGGCTCGAGTAAATTTCGTGTAGCGTGACCTTGTAGCTGTCCATATCGACCAGGTTGACGAAATCCTTGTGCGCCGGCGCACAGTGGTAGCACTCGAGAAAGTTATCGACCATCACCTTCCAGTTGCTCGCGACATCGTAATCGTCGCGCTGCGCGAACCTGACCTCGTCGACGTGCGGGCAGTACTCGCGAATTTCCTTTTCGAGATTAGCCGCCTGCTGTTTCAGGAGAGCGGCCTCGAGGTCCAGGTTCACGAACACGAGTCCACAGAAGATTTCGACCTGTACCGGCTTCAGCGAAAACTGGCACTTGTCAAAATCGACCAGCCGCTCGGTATTGCGCGCCGCCTTCAGTTCGCCGTCGAAGCCATAGGACCAGGCATGGTAGGGGCAGGTAATGGTGCGCACCTTGCCGCTGCCGAACAGCAATTCGTGACCGCGATGCTGGCATACGTTGTAGTAAGCCTTGAGTTCACCGCTCTTGTCGCGGATGACGATGATGTTCTGATCGCAGACCTGTACCGTCAGGTAGCATCCCGATGCGGTCAGCTGGCTGTGGTGGCCGGCGTACCACCAGTTGCGATAGAAGATGGCTTCCTTTTCCCGCTCCAGGATGTCGGCATCGAGGTAATAACGCGCCGGTATGGTGAAGGATCGCTCCGGGTCACGGCTAAAAGGCGCATCGTCCGCGCGCTTGCGCAGGGCGGTAACATTCATCGGGATCTCCTCTCTACGAAACCATTATTTGTGCAATAATAATTTA
>JAOTUD010000593.1 GCA_029864065.1 Gammaproteobacteria bacterium
CGTCGGCAAAAATGCCGACATGATCGAGCGTTACAGGCTCACCTGCTGCGAGGGACGTTTTCATCCCGGCAGAATCGTCCGGTTCGACGCCGATAATGCGAATCTCCGGTCGCAGCTGTTTCACATAGGTGGCGATGCCCGCGATCAGGCCGCCGCCGCCGATGGGTACAAAAATGGCGTCGATGTTCTCCTCAGCCTGCTCCAGGATCTCGGCGCCGATCGTGCCCTGACCTGCGATAACCACGGGGTCATCGAACGGGTGAATAAAAATCAGCCCTTCGCTCGCCGCCAGTGCGCGCGCATGCGCGTAGGCATCGTCGTAAGCGTCACCGTGCAGGACGACGTCGCCGTCGAGAGCCCGGACGGCATCGATCTTGATCCTGGGCGTGGTGACCGGCATCACGACACAGGCCCGCACGCCGCGCCGTTTTGCCGCCAGCGCGACACCCTGGGCATGATTGCCGGCGGAACTGCAGATGACACCGCGCGCGAGCTCATCGGGCGTGAGGCCGGCAATCTTGTTGTAAGCGCCACGCAGCTTGAATGAGAACACGGGCTGCAGGTCCTCGCGTTTCATGAGGATGCGGTTGTCGAGACGCGCTGACAGGTTGACAGCCGGCTCGAGCGCCGACCTGATCGCAACGTCGTAGACTTTCGCTTTGCGAATGAGATCCAGGTACTCGGTCGGGTTCATTTGATCGCTGTATGGTGGCTACGCCTGCGGTTATCGCATACGGGGCGGCCGTCCGCAAAGACCCCTTCTCGTAGATGAATGTCGAAGAGGCCGCTTTCGGCGAATTGTTGCCATGGTAATCATTGACCGACCCTTTCATAATGCGAGCTATCAATCGAGCAATCGACCTCTACTCCATTAAAGGAATCCGACTTGTCACATTTGCTTATTTCGAATGCGCGCCTTGTCAACGAGGGTGAGATTCGCGAGGCGGACGTACTGATCGAAGGCGAGAGGATCGCCAGGATCGACGCCAGCATAGCGGTGCCGGACGGTGCCGAAGTCGTCGATGCGGCCGGCAAGTTCCTGTTGCCCGGAATGATCGATGACCAGGTGCACTTTCGCGAACCCGGGATGACGCACAAGGGTGATCTTGCGACGGAATCGGCCGCCGCCGCAGCGGGCGGAATAACCAGTTTCATGGACATGCCTAACGTCAACCCGCAGACGACGACCCGGCAAGCGCTCAAGGACAAATATCATATTGCCGAAGACCGATGCACGGCGAATTACGGATTTTACTTCGGAGCGACCAACGGAAATATTGAAGAAGTCAAAGCGCTGCAGGTGGGCGAGGCTTGCGGAATAAAGGCATTCATGGGCGCATCAACCGGCGATATGCTTGTTGATGACCCGGATGTGCTCGAAAAAATGTTCGAGCACGCGCCGATCATGATGGTCACTCACTGTGAACACTCGCCGACAATCTGGGATAACGAAGCCAAGGCGCGTGCCAAGTTTGGCGAAGACGTACCGTTTTCCGAACATCCGGGCATTCGTTCCGCGGCGGCTTGCCTGGCTTCGTCACGCCTGGCCACCGATCTTGCGAAACGACACGACGCCCTGTTGCATGTACTGCACCTGACAACAGCGATCGAGATGGAGCTGTTTTCCAAGGCACACCGTTCGGAAAAACGAATCACTGCCGAAGTATGCGTGCATCACCTCTGGTTCGACGAGTCTCGCTACGAGGAACTCGGGTCGAAAATCAAGTGCAACCCCGCGATCAAGAGCGCCAAAGACAGGCTTGCGTTGATAACCGCGCTCAACGAAGGGCGCATCGACATTATCGCCACCGATCATGCGCCGCATACAGCCAGCGAAAAAGCCGCCAGCTACTTCAAGGCACCAGCCGGCTTGCCGCTCGTGCAGCACGCATTGCTGACCTTGTTCGATCTGGTCGCCGACGGACAGATCAGCATTGAATTGCTCGTCGATCGCACCAGCCACGCACCTGCGGACCTGTTTGGCGTCACCGACCGCGGTTACGCTCGCGAAGGCTGGTTTGCCGACTTCGTGATTGTGGATCCCGCGGCGCCCTACAGGGTCAGCAAGGCGAACCTCCTCAGCAAATGCCAATGGTCGCCGTTCGAGGGGCACGAATTTTCCGCGTCGATCGATACGACGATCGTCAACGGACAGGTTGTTTATCGGGATGGAAGCCTCACCGGCAACATCGCCGGACAGCGCATGGAATTTACGCGGGCGCGCTAGGACCGGGTGAAACTGTTTACTTTCCCCCCGATCCCGCTATGCTACCGACCCTTAAAGGACTCCAGATAAAGTACCGGAGAAAAAGGCCTGCACCGGGTTGCCATTTGCATGAAGCCAACAGATACCAGCAATCCCGAGTATTTCCATAAGGTCGTAGACTGCCAGTGGGGCTGTCCTGCCCACACTGACGTTCCAGCGTATATCCGCATGATTGCCCAGGGGCAGTTCAGCGATGCGTACATGGAAAACCGCAAGTCCAACGTGTTTCCTGGCATCCTGGGACGCGTATGCGATCGTCCCTGCGA
>JAOTUD010000594.1 GCA_029864065.1 Gammaproteobacteria bacterium
ACGGCGGTGTCACCGGCCTCGTGGGTACCAGCGGTGGTGCGAAGCAGGTCAGCCCGGGCGGCGGCACAAACCGCTACAAGACCTACTGGTACGAGGAATAGTCTAAAATAGATGTATAGTTGTACAAGCCACCTCCTCCGTCCGGAGGAGGTGGTTTTTTAGGCCCGGCCTGCGGAGAGTACATAGCATGAAAAGCACACGAATATTCGGCTTTACACTGATTGAGGTGATGATCGTCGTGGTGATCATGAGCATACTCGCCGCCATCGCCTACCCGAGTTACACCCGCTACGTGACCCAGTCGCGGCGCTCGGACGCGCACATCGTCCTGACCCGGACCGCGGCGCAGCAGGAAAAATTCTTTTCCGACTGCGGCTGGTATGCCAGCACGCTGGTGACGGCCTCCGGACGGGAATGCGGTCCGGACCGCGACAGCGGCAACCTGGGACTGAACACCCTGGATTCCGTCGAGGCGCATTACACCCTGACCAACGCCGTCACCAAGGGCAACACGACCGGACCCTGCACGGGCGGCACCGCCCAGTACGATTGCGGGTTTACCCTGATCGCCACGCCCAAGGCCGGCGGCCGTCAGGTGGGCGATGGTTCTTTCAGGATTGACGCGCTCGGGACGAAACGGTGGGCCAAGGACGGTGTCAGCTACAATTACAAGTGGACCGACAAATAACTACTCCCGTGTAATAAATTATCAGCCGGAGACATCGGCCCGCAGTGTCTTCGGGACGGGGAAGGAAATATTCTCGGTTTTCCCCTGCTGCTCCTCGACGATTTCGGCGCCCCACTCCCGCAACCTCGCGATCACCTGCTGCACCAGCTGCTCCGGCGCCGAGGCCCCGGCCGTCAGCCCCACGCGCCCAACCCCTTCCAGCCATTCGCGCCGGATATCCTGCGGCCCGTCGATCATGTAACCGCGCACGCCCTGTCCTTCCGCGACTTCACGCAGGCGGTTGGAATTGGAGCTGTTGCGTGAACCGACCACCAGCAGCAAATCAACCGATTTCGACAGGGCCTTGACCGCGTCCTGGCGGTTTTGCGTGGCATAGCAGATATCGTCCTTTTTCGGCCCTTTGATCTCCGGGTAACGTGCCCGCAAGGCGGCAACGATCCGGGCAGTATCGTCCATGGACAGCGTGGTCTGGGTCACGTAGGAAAGATTGGTTTCATCCTTTACTCGCAGGCGGGCGACGTCCTCGACGGACTCGATCAGGTACATGCCGCCGTCGGCCTGCCCCATCGTGCCTTCCACCTCGGGATGGCCGGCGTGCCCGATCAGGATGCACTCGGTGCCGTTGCCCCGGTGGCGTTTCACTTCCATGTGCACCTTGGTGACCAGCGGGCAGGTCGCGTCGAAAATGCGCAGCCCGCGCTGCGCGGCCTGTTCTCGCACCGCGCGGGAAACGCCATGGGCGCTGAATATGACCGTCCCCCCGGCCGGAACCTGATCGAGCTCATCGACGAAGACGGCGCCCTTGGTGCGCAGGTCTTCCACCACGAAGCGGTTGTGCACGACTTCATGCCGGACATATATCGGCGCGCCGAACAATTCGAGTGCGCGCTCGACGATTTCAATCGCGCGATCGACTCCGGCGCAGAAACCCCGGGGATTGGCCAGATATACCTGCATGGGCGGCATCATACCCGGTTTCGTCTCCGTATTCAGGCCAGGGCGATTTAACCCGTCAGGAATTACGGAGATTCCGAAAATATTGCGGGTAAGAGAATGCACCGAGCCCGGAGGGTCCGGGCTCGGCAACAGTAAAAAGCGGGATTAATTTTTTTTCTTCGGAAGGTATGAAGACGGTTGATTGTACAGTTTTTCGCAGTCAATCATGCAGCTTTCATAAGCGGCGGGGTCCTTGATTGAGAGGCACTGAGTCTTGCATTGCTGCAGGGGCACGTTATTGAGCTCCTCCTTGTCGGATGCCGCGGTTCCGGCATGCCAGGAGACTATCAACAGCCCCGCTGACGCAACGAGTAAACAGGATTTGATCATTGCACGCATGAATCACTCCTTCACGGTCTTGAACAGGACAAACAACTGCTTGCGCTGGGCTCAGCCAGCCCTTCAAAGTCTAGCGCCGCTGACACCAATTTCCATTGGCGGGCGATTAACGGCCCGTATTTACGACGAATCAGGGTGTTTTCGCCAGAGCCCCGGGAATGCGGTATCCAGAAGCAGCAACACGGCGCCGATGGAAATGGCGGAATCCGCCACATTGAATGCCGGCCAGTGCCAGTTGCGGTAATGCACGTCAATGAAATCAATTACATAACCATAAAGCATGCGGTCGACGAGGTTACCCAGCGCGCCGCCCAGGATCAGCATCAGCGCCACGGCCAGAACGATTTCCTGACGCCGGAGGCGTGACAGTACCCACAATATAAATGTGCAAGCACCCGCGGCGACGAACATGAACAAACCGTTCTGCCAGCCGCTCGCGCTGCTCAGGAATCCGAACGCCGCGCCGGTATTATGGACCAGCACCAGGTTCAGGAAAGGCGTGATGCGA
>JAOTUD010000595.1 GCA_029864065.1 Gammaproteobacteria bacterium
CAAGGCGCCGCTCGATGCCGCGGTCGACGGGACCTACACGGTGGCCAAGCCGGTCATCACCACCGTGGTCACCACGGCGCTGGCCTTCGTGCCCATGTTCTACATGACCGGATCCCTGGGCGACTTCATCTTCGTGATTCCCCTCGTGGTCGTGCTCGCCTTGACGATCTCGCTGCTGGATACGTTGTTCATCATGCCGGCGCATCTCATTTCACGATCCCGGAGCGATCGGAAAACCAAACGCATGGCCACCAGCGACTGGTTCGCAAGTTTTCGCGAGCACTTCGGCAAGGTGCTGCGAAAAATGTTGCGCCAGCGCTATACCGTGACCGGCGTGTTTCTGATGCTGATGGCGGCGGCATTCCTTTATGCTGAGAAGTTTATGGACTTCGTGCTGTTTCCAACGCAGTCGGCGGACGAATTCTACATCCTGGCCGAGCTCCCCAGCGGTTCGTCGCTGGAACTCACGGCGGAGAAGATGCGGCAAGTCGAGGCCCTGGTTGCCGCCCTGCCGAAAGACGAGCTGGACTCTTACACCACCCGCATCGGCACCCATGGCGTGTTCAACCTGGGCGAGAATGAGAACTGGGCGCTGGTGGGGGTTTATCTAACCGCGTTCGCAAAACGCGATCGCAACGCCGACCAGATCGTCGATTCTCTGCGCGCACGGACCGACAGGCTCCAGGGCTTCGTCAAGTTCACCTACATCATCGACAGCGGTGGGCCGCCGGTCGGTCGCCCGATCCAACTGCGCGTCATCGGCAGCGACGACGAGCGGCGCCGCGCGCTGGCGCATGAGGTAGTGACCAACCTCCTGCTGATCGATGGCGTCACCGATATCGAGCGCGACGACAAGGTCGGCAAGGAACAGATCGTGGTCGACCTGGACTACATCAGGCTCGCGGAGCAGAACCTCACCGTTGCCGACGTGGCGAAGAATTTGCGGCTGGCTTACGACGGCGAAATCGTGACCTCGGTGCGCTACGGCGACGAGGATGTCGACTTTCGCGTCATCCTCGAGGAAAAAGCGCGCGGTTCGGCCGAGGTTCTCGGCAAGCTCATCATCCCGAATCGCGACGGCCGTTTTATAGAGCTTCAGGAGGTCGCCGATTTCAGAATCGATGCCGGACCATCGAATCTGTATCACTACGACAATGAGCGCACGATCACCGTCACAGCGAACATCGACAAGGAAAAGACCACCTCGCTTTTGGCCACTAACGCCGTGCTCGAGGCCATCGACGTCAACAGGAACTGGCCGGGCATGCGCATCGTCGCCGGCGGCGAGACCGAGGAAACGCAGGAATCCATGGACAGCCTGGTGGTGGCCTTCGCCGCCGCCGCGGTGGGCATTTACCTGGTGTTGGTGCTGCTTTTCAATTCACTGCTGCAGCCGCTGCTGGTGATGTTCGCCGTGCCTTTCGGGCTCATTGGCGTCATCTTCGCCTTCGCGGTGCACGGCCAGGCCATCGGATTCCTGGCCATGCTCGGTGTTATCGGCCTCGTCGGCATCGTCGTCAACGACTCGCTGATCCTCGTGAATCTCGCCAACCGTATACGTGATGCGCAGGCGGACGCGCCGGCGGCCGAAGTGATCGTCAATGCCACCAAAGATCGACTGCGGCCGATACTGCTGACGTCAGTGACCACGGTGGCCGGACTGCTGCCCATGGCCTACGGCATCGGCGGCTCCGATCCGTTTTCGGCGCCGATGGCCCTGGCCATGGGTTACGGTATCCTGTTCGCAACCCCGCTGACCCTGATCCTGCTGCCGTGCCTGCTGCTGATCCAGAACGATGCCGAGAGGCTTGTCCGAAGATTTACCGGCCGCCCGCCCGACAGGACTGCTTAGCCGCCGGCCGGCCGCTCCCTCAGAACGGTCCCCGCACCACTGCCTTTGTATTTGCTGTACGGAATTAGCCTCAGGTGCCCAATGAAGACCATCGCCGTTTTTGCAGACGTGCAGAATATCTATTACACCACGCGTCAGGCCTACGGCCGCCAGTTCGACTACCGGAAACTCTGGCAACGCATCAGTTCTGAGGGAGAGATCGTTTCAGCAACCGCCTATGCGATTCACAGAGGCGACGACAAACAGCTCAAATTCCAAAACACTCTCAGGCAGATCGGCTTCACGGTAAAACTCAAGCCCTATATCCAGCGCAGCGATGGCTCCGCCAAAGGCGACTGGGACGTCGGCATGACCATCGACATCATGGAAAGCGCAAAGAACGTCGATACCGTCGTGCTGCTGTCTGGAGACGGGGATTTCGATCTGTTAATGGAAAAAATCAAATCGGATTATGGCGTTGGCGCCGAAGTGTACGGCGTGCCGGCGCTTACGGCAGATTCACTGATCCGTTCCGCCAGTGTCTATCATCCTATTGAGGCCGACTTATTGCTCTAACTCCCGGCCGCCGATGATAAATCGTCCGCTGCGAGTATTCTTCACCGCAACGAGAGCGATGAATCGAGCCCTCGACTGCTGTTTTCGCCAAGCGGATCACTGAGTTCGGGACGATTACCGT
>JAOTUD010000596.1 GCA_029864065.1 Gammaproteobacteria bacterium
TACCGAAGATCGCCAGCATGCCGCCGATCCCCAGCAATATCGAAACCCACCGAATCGGCGTTATCAGGTCACCGAGAAATATCCGTGCCAGCAGGAAGCCCCAGATCGGCGTCAGGTAAAAAAGAATCAGGACGCGCACCACGTCGGTAAAGATGAATGCATTGGTGTATCCGACCAGCGACAGGCCGACGACGATGCCGGTGACGTGAAAATGCAGCGGTGCCCGCCGGATATACGACCATCGCCACGCGATCAGGGGCAGGATCAGGATCATCGGTACGACGTTGAAGACCAGCGCCGGTAAAACCTCCTGCAACCCGGCCTGCTCGAGCGCGCGTAGCGGAATCCAGTAGAGGCCGTAGGCGAGACCGGCGTACAGGCTGGCAAGCTTGGCCAGCGTCTGCGATGAAAAACGACTGATCACGGGCTGACGCCCGATGCTCTATCGGTCACTCGAATCATCTTTTTTCGCATGCAGAGACCCGTCCGGATCAGCAGGTGTTATCGGTATCGGGATGAATTATGGTGGCAGTGGTACAGAATGACAATCTGGTTTACGCCGGGTTATCCGCCAGACTCGGGTACGGGGTCCGTTGCCGGCTGTGATCTTTATGCAGGCTGCTTCCTCGGCCGGGGAATTACGGATCTCTGTTTGCTCCCAGCTCCGATAAAATAGCGCTTGCGTTAGTGCGGATGTTCGCGTCCGTATCGAAGCGCGCTTGCAGCAGGTAGGGGATCGAAAATCTCCCGCCGACCTCGCCCAGCGCGTTCACGGCATGCAGCCTGATTTCCGGATCTGGATCGTTCAGCAGCCCCGCAAGGCTATGCGCGATCGGTTCAATTTCAAGATCCGCAAGGGCTTCGATGGCGGCTAGCCTGACCTCCCGATCCCGATCCCAGAGCAGGACCTCGATACCGAAGCGCGCGGTTTCATCGGGGTACATCGCCAGGCTTTCGAGCGCGGCAATTCTGACCTGCGGATTTTCGTCGTCAAGCGCTGCCGAAATTGCCGGCAGGTAGGACTGGTTTTTGATATTGCCCATCGATTCGATCGCGGCCAGTCGAATAACCGGATCCTTGTCGGACGCGAACTGCTCGAGTTCGAACGCTGCCTGCGCGGATGGCCTGTCCTCCAGCGCCACGATCCGCTCGAGCTCGGGATAAAAAACCGGCAGAATGTCGTGCCGGCGGATTGAATCAGTAAAGACAACCGCTGCAGCGGCACGCCCCCGCATGTCTGGCATGTCGTGAGCAGGCTGCGGCGAAGCGGATTCGTTTTGCCTGAATTGAAAAGAATAAACCTGATTTGCCGGGATCTTATCCCTTTCCGGATCTTCGACCCGATCTGGGCCGTCATACAGCAATACGAGGCTGGCGATAACTGTAACGACAAGGGCCATTGGCCGGGACTTTAGGAATTTCATGACGAATCTCTCTGGCTATCAGGAATCCTCCCCCTTGCGGGAGAGGATAACGCGTTTCCATGACTACTCGACAACGACAAAGCAGCCTTCCATTGCGCTTTTGTTGCCGGGGTCTGGCTCAATCGGGTTGCCATCGTCGTCGGTTGTCTGGCCGTTATCGGTCCTGACCAGTATTTCGAACTTGAATTCGCCTTCGCCGTCAAGTGTTTCCGCGACCAGGTCTGTAATCGCCTGAGGAAGATCTACCTCGTAGACGTCACTGGGTACGATGGTTGTCGACTTGTAATCCGTCTCGTCAATTTCGACGACCACTTCGTAGTAGAGTACATTGATGCCCAGCATTGCCAGCGGGGTGTCGGTGTCCCTGCCGAGTTCTTCGTGCGACGAGGTTACCGGCTCCCATGACAGGGTAACCGGGGCGGTGACTTCGGGAAGGTCCTCTGCGTCACAATCCTCGGCCGCAGCGACGACTCCATTGAATCTTACGCCTTCCCAGTCCGGGGCTGCCGGAATTACATGAGAAAGGTAAATTTCGTTCTCACGTTCCTCGCCGTCCAGCGTGATGCCTTCGATTTCGTACCAGCCTTCGGGGAAACGCTTGAAGAAGTCCGCAGGGTCGAGCGCATCTTCGCCTGCAAAGGGCGGTTCGGCGCTTTCGAAGAAAAGCTCGGTCAGCCCCTGGCGGCGTAAGCGCCCCCGAGCACTGACTTTCAGCATCATGCGCTCGTGGGGATCCTCGATTTCGAGGTATTTCCACTCATCCCCATCGATTTTTCCGTGAATACCGAGGTCACCATCTGTATCGTTCAACTCGAAAAAAAGCCTGCCTTCGTCAAAAGGTATTTCTTCCTCCGCAGTGGCAATCGTGGTTGCGCCGGCAAAACTCGCGGCCAGTATAAATAGCGGTATATTTTTCATTTCGGTCTCCTCTCAATGTTGATACGGTTATTACAGGTTGCCCTGTAACCGAGAAGCCTAGGCCTGCAGTCTGAAATTATACTGACGGATAGCTGAATTTTTGCTGAGGAAACGAGCGGCGCAAATTGATCTGCATCATATCGACGGCCATGCCAGCCCTGCGGAGCAACGCCGCTA
>JAOTUD010000057.1 GCA_029864065.1 Gammaproteobacteria bacterium
ATATTCCCGCTGACGCGGCGGGGCTTTCCGGGGGTTGATGAAAGAATTTCTCGCGCAGGCGCAAAGCTCGCGGAGAGCGCTGAGCGGGGAATGGTGATTCGCTGGGTAATCGTTATCCGCCCCCCCCGCCGTCCCCGCGAGAACCCGACCCGGCGCTTGCTGTCGTGGGTGGCGCGGTTATGATAGATTCAACCAATCTTTTTTGTGCTGAAATTCATTGACTGAATACCTGACTACCAGGGAACTCGCCGAGCTGTTGCGTATCAAGGAGCGCAAGGTCTACGACCTGGTCGCGTCCGGCGCGGTACCCTGTTCGCGCGCCACCGGCAAGCTGCTGTTTCCGCGCAAGGCGATCGACGACTGGCTGGCGAGTAACGTTTCCAGCCCCGCCGCGCTCAGGTCGCGGCCGCTGGTCATCGTCGGCAGCCACGACCCGCTGCTGGAATGGGCGCTGCGCGCGTCGCAATGCGGCCTGGCCACTTATTTCGACAGCAGTCTGGACGGCATCGAGCGCTTCGCCAACGGCGAGGGCATCGCGGTCGGCATGCATCTTTACGATGTCGAATCCGACAGCTGGAACAACGCCCGCGTGGAATCGCGCTTCGCCACCGCCCGCGTCGTGCTGGCGGAATGGGCGAAGCGCTCGCGCGGCATTCTCGTCGCAGCGGATGCGGTAAGCCAATACGGGGGATTAAGCGACCTTGCCGGCAAGACCATGGTTCCGCGCCAGCCCGGCGCGGGCAGCCAGATCCTGCTCGAGGCGCTGCTGCACCGTCAGCAAGTCGACGCCAACGACATCATCTGGGCGCCGCAGGCGCGCAGCGAGGTGGACGCGGTTATCGAAGTCGTCGAGGGACGCGCCGATGCCACCTTCGGCCTCGCAATGCTGGCCAGCCAACATCGCCTCGGTTTCGTACCGGTGATCGATGAACGCTACGACATACTGGTCGACCGGCGCGCCTGGTTCGAACCGACCTGGCAGTCGCTGATCCGCTTCTGCCAGACGCCCGAGTTTCGCGAACACGCGCAAGTGCTGGCCGGATACAACATCGACGACCAGTTCCGGATACACTTCAACGGCGCCGACTAGATCGCCGGTTCCCCGGCGGCAAGTTCTAGTTGGCGTTCGGGAAAAAAAGCTGCAGACCGTCGAGCTGGTATGCTGCGATCGCGGCCTGCCCCTTTTTCGATAGCACCCAGTCGATGAAAGCCTGCGCCGCGTCGCGCCTGACCTGGCTGCACTTGTCGGGATTTACCATGATGATTCCGTACTGGTTGAACAGCAAATCGTCGCCCTCGACCTGGATTCTGTAGTCCTGCTTGTTCTTGAAGCTGATCCAGGTGGCACGATCGGTCATGGTATAGGCGCCGCTGCCGACCGCGGCGTTGAGCGTCGCGCCCATGCCCGAGCCGGTTTCGAGATACCAGCTGCCGCTGCCCTGTGTCGGGTCGGTCGCGGCCTGCTTCCATAACGCCATTTCTTTCTTGTGCGTGCCCGAGTTGTCGGCGCGTGACATGAACTTCGACTTGTTGCCGGCGATACGTTTTAGCGCGGCCAGCGCAGACTTGCCGCCCGCGATTCCGGCTGGGTCGGCGGGCGGACCGACGAATACGAAATCGTTATACATGACGTCGTGGCGCGCGACGCCATAACCCTCGCCGACAAACTTCTGTTCCGCGGATTTCGCGTGCACCAGCAGCACGTCGCCGTCACAGTTCTGCGCATTCTTGATCGCCTGCCCGGTGCCGACCGCGACCACGTTGATCGTGATGCCGGTGTCTTTCCTGACCATCGGCAACAGGTAGTCGTAAAGCCCGGAGTTTGCCGTCGACGTCGTCGACTGGACGATAATCGAGTTGTCCGCAGACCAGGCCGGGGCGGTACCCAGCATGATCAGCACGGTGGTTACGAGGGCCTGTTTTAAGCATGTTTTCACGATCTATTCCTTAGTTATCAGGGTCGTGGATGATCTGGATTAGATGACGATTTTGCCATCGAGGAAGGCGCGCGCCTGCTCGCTCGACGGCGCGGCGAAGAACTCGGCGGCGGGCCCATGTTCGAGCAGGCGGCCGTTGTGCATGAACAGCATGTCGTCGGCGAGTCGCCGCGCCTGGCCGGTGTCGTGCGTGACCAGGATGATTTTGACGCCGCGCTCGCGCGTCTGCCGCAGCAGGTTCTCGATTCGCAACGTCGCGGCGGAATCGATACTGGCGCAGGGTTCGTCCAGCAGCAGCACGTCAGGGTTGGTGGCGAGCGCGCGCGCCAGCGCGAGCCGCTGTTGTTCCCCACCGGAAAGCAGTCGCGCGGCCTGGTTGCGCAGCCGATACAACCCGGCCTCGTGCAGAACCTCGTCGCGGCGTTGCCGGTACCGGCCGCCCTGCGGTTTCAGCACGAAGTCGATATTCGCGGCGACCGAGCGGCGCATCAGCACCGGTTTCTGAAACACCAGCGCCTGTCTGCGCCGGGTGTCGGGGCCGAGCGACCTCCCGGCCCAGCGAATTTCGCCCGCGCTCGGTTCGAGCAGGCCGTGGATCAGGCGTAGAAACAGGCTTTTACCGGCGCCGTTGGGACCCATGATCACGCTGATGCCGGTATTTTCGATGGCGACGCTGACCTTGTCCAGCAGCAGGTCCGGGCCAATCCGGTAGCACAGGTCGTCGACCTCGAGCGGTAGCAGTAACGAAGCGGGCATTGGCGTGGAGGCGTCAGGCATAGGCCAGGCGCCGGGCGCTGGAGCGCAGGCCGTAGACCGCGGCGTTCACCGACAGCGCCAGGATCAACAGGATGATGCCCAGCGCCAGCGCCAGCGCGAGGTCGCCTTTCGAGGTTTCGAGCGCGATCGCGGTCGTCATGACGCGGGTCAGGTGATCGATGTTGCCGCCGACGATGATCACCGCGCCGACCTCGGCGATGGCGCGGCCGAAACCGGCCAGGGTCACGGTCAACAGGCTGTAGCGGGAATCCCAGATCAACGCCGCGATCACCCGGTGCGGTGCAATGCACAGCGAACGGAACTGCTCGTCGTACTCCTTGTGCATGTCCTCGACAACCTGGCGCGTCAGCGCGGCGATGATCGGGGTGACCAGGATCGTCTGCGCGATGATCATCGCCGCGGGGGAGTAGAGCAGGTTCATCCAGCCGAGCGGGCCCGCGCGCGAAATCGCCATGTAAACCAGCAGGCCGACCACCACCGGCGGCAGCCCCATCAGCGCGTTCAGCAGGACTGCGGCCACCTGCCGACCCGGAAAGCGCGTCACGGCGATCAGCGCGCCGAGCGGAAATCCGATCAACCCCGACAGCAGCACCGCGGAGATGCTGACGCGCAACGACAGCGCGATAATTTCGATCAGGTCGGCATCGGCGCCGATGATCAATGAAAACGCCAGGCCGAAGGCAGCTGAGAAATCTTGCATGTTTTATTGTGTCTAATACTGCATAATTTACGCTTATATTAATAACTGGTGGAATTAATGCAAGAAATTGCAATATTTAATGATCGTTGCCGTCTTGTCGTTAATGCCGAAGACAGCCTGCGTCATGCCAGGCAAGACCCGCAGCGTCGTGCAGCGGCATCCACCCGGATAAGCTTCCGCACTCGATTACGGCTCGGGCGGGACCCGCGGGGCCTAAAGACCCGCTGGGCCTAAAGACCCGCGGGGCCTAAAGACCCGCAGGGCCTAAAGCCGCGCCGGCGACCGCAATGACGGCCCAATTGTCAACAACAGGTGCTTGCCGGATGGGTTCGCGTCCCGGCGAGAAACAAATGGTGTCGTTTATCAACAAGAACTGTCGTGGCGCCCGGTATATCGTGCGCACTGTCCTGTGTATTCGGGTCCCGGTTAATTTATAATTCGCCGGCCTTAGGTGACAACCAACCGGAAAAAATCGTGGAAAGAGAAGCAATGAATTTTGACGTGGTCATCGTCGGCGCCGGGCCGTCGGGGCTGACCATGGGCATCCGCCTCGCGCAACTGGCGCAGGAGCAGGAGCGCGAGCTGACCATTTGCATCCTCGAAAAGGGCGCCGAGGTTGGCGCCCACATTCTCTCGGGCGCGGTGATCGAAACGCGCACGCTCGCCGAACTGATTCCGGACTGGAAGGAAAAAGGCGCCCCGCTGAACCTGATGGTCAAATCCGACTCGTTCAAATTCCTGACCGCGAAAAGCGCGATCTCGATGCCGACGCCGCCGCAGATGCACAACGAAGGCAACTATATTATCAGCCTCGGCAACCTGTGCCGCTGGCTCGCGGAGCAGGCCGAGGAGCTGGGGGTCGAGATATTCCCGGGTTTCGCCGCGGCCGAGGTGCTTTACGATGATAGCGGCGCGGTGCGCGGCGTCGCCACCGGCGACATGGGCATCGGCAAGGACGGTGAACCTGGCGATAATTACGAGCCCGGTGTCGAGCTGATCGGCCGCCAGACCATCTTCGCCGAGGGTTGCCGCGGTTCGCTGACCGGCGAGTTGATGCAGAAGTTCAACCTGCGCGACGGCGTCGAGCCGCAGACCTACGGTATCGGCATCAAGGAAATCTGGGAAGTCAATCCCGAGGTGCACGACGAGGGCGCAACGCTGCATACGATCGGCTGGCCGCTCAAGTCCGACACCTATGGCGGGTCCTTCCTCTACCACAACGAAAATAACCAGGTCGCGGTCGGCTTCGTTATCGGTCTCGATTACCGCAATCCGCACCTGAGCCCTTTCGAGGAGTTCCAGCGCTTCAAGAACCACCCCGCCATTCGCCCGCTGTTCGAGGGCGGCAAGCGCATCTGCTACGGTGCGCGCGCGATTTCCGAGGGCGGATTGCAATCGATCCCGAAACTGATTTTCCCCGGCGGGTTGCTGGTCGGCGACACCGCGGGATTTCTCAACGTGCCCAAAATCAAGGGCACCCATACCGCGATGAAGTCGGCGATGCTCGCCGCCGAAGCCGTGTTCGAGCTGTTACCCGCGGAATACGACGAGGCCAACCCGGGCGCGGCGCTCGAGGCCACCGCCTATCCCGAGAAGCTGAAGCAATCCTGGCTGTGGCAGGAGCTGCACAAGGTGCGCAATATCCGTCCCGGGTTTCAGAAAGGGTTGTGGCTGGGGCTCGTCAACGCCGCGCTCGAGTCCTATATTTTCCGTGGCAAGGCGCCGTGGACCATGGGCCATCATGCCGATCACGAGCAAATCGGGCACAAGGACGATTACCCGAAAATCGAGTACCCGAAACCGGACGGGGTGGTCAGCTTCGACCGCAATTCCTCGGTATACCTGTCGGGCGCGTATCATGAAGAAAACCAGCCGGTGCACCTGCAACTGCGCGACGCCAGCGTGCCGATCGCGCTCAATCTCGAGAAATACGACGCGCCCGAGCAGCGCTATTGCCCGGCCGGGGTTTACGAGATTGTTCAGGTCGACGGCAACCCGGCGCTGCAGATCAACGCGCAGAATTGCGTGCACTGCAAGACCTGCGATATCAAGGATCCGAGCCAGAATATCCACTGGGTCGTGCCGGAAGGCGGCGGCGGGCCGGCTTATTCCAACATGTGACAAGACAGGCGGTTTTTCCGACCATTAAGTCGAAAAACCGCCTGTCTTGTCATCCCGGATAGCCGCGCCGCGGCTATCCGGGATCTTGTCCCGTCCAGACAATAGGCGTGGCGAGCAATAAGGTCGCATACCGAATTCCGTAATGGCTGCCTGTCGCGTAACGAAGCCACCACGGAAGCCGCGCAGCGCCTACCGAGGCGTCCGGCCGCCGGGATCTCGAAACGGGCAGGCAGTACTGGAGATGTGGAAAAAAGTGACGGTCTCGAAATTTGCGCTTGTCATCAAGATCCCCGCTTTCGCGGGGATGGCGTCTGTTGGGTCGGTCCGCCGGGATCCCCGCCCCGGCTCGGAGGCCGGGGGGACCTTTCGTGGGGATGACTCCGGGGACTTCGGGTAGTCGGGATTCAACATCCCCTGGCAGCGAGCAAAAAAAAGGGAACAGAATCGTTGCAGAATCTGTTCCCTGTCAATTTGTCCTCATTAGGAGAGAACAATGCCACATGTAATTATAGAATATTCTGACGATGTTGCAGGGCAAATCGCGATCGACGACCTCATCGCTGCGGTGCACGACGGCGCGATGAGTTCCGAATTGTTCCCCGAGTACGACATCAAGACGCGCGCGGTCGGCTACCGGCATCACCAGACGGGGCAGACCCGGGACTCCTTCGTTCATGTCACCGTGCATCTGCTCGACGGGCGCAGCGACGCGCAGAAATCCATGCTCAGCGAGGCGGTACTCGCCACGATCGAGCCGCTATTGCTACAGGTTGTCAGCGTCAGTGTCGAAATCCTCGATATTCACCGCGCCAGCTACCGCAAGCGCGTGCTCGCTTAGCCCGGACCGCTGTCGTTCGAGGTTCATGGAAATGGTTTCTCGCAGGGACGGCGGGGACGCGGGGGAAGGACTGTGGTTGCCCTTAACTACGTCATGCCGGGCCTGACCTGAAGCGTCGGACCGCGGCATCCACCTTGAATCTTTTATATCGTGGATTGCGGCCTCGGCGTTGGCATGGCGGTTTACCTTTCCTAGTGCCGCGGCCTCGGCGCCTCTACGAGATTCGCCAGCCCTTCCCTGCTGCCCCCGCTGCCCCCGCGACTTCTTTTCTGTACTATTCCGGAGACAGGATCGTGCGCGCGGCCGCCGCATCGATTTCGCGCGTGAGCCCGAGCAGCTGCCGGGCCGGTTCGACGTCGGTCAGCAGGTACAGGTTGTCGGGTTCGAGCACGCCCTGGTGCGCGTTGATGCAGACGCTCATGCACAGGCGCATGCAGATGAAATCGAAGACGAGGTCGATTTCGATGGCGGTAAGCGGTAGCTCGGCATGATACCCGCGCAACACGTGGGCCGCGGCGCGCAGCGGCTCGTCGCGATCCAGCATCGCGTAGGTCGCCGCGATGACCGGCTCGACGACGAGCCAGCTTGCGACCATGTCGCCGAAGTCGATAATCGAGACCACGCGCGCGCCCGAGTCGTCGACCAGCACGTTGGCGCGGTTGGCGTCGTTGTGAATCACCGCGCGCCGCAGGTCGCCCAGGCGCGGCAATACGCGTTCGCGATAGCCGGCTTCGAAATACTCGACCAGGTCGCGTTCGCGCTGCGTCGCCAGCAGCGCCTTGAACGACGCGAGCACGTCCAGCGCGTTGTCCATCTTCCACAGCAGCGGACGCTCGAGCGCCGGGTGCGTGAAAGAAGCAAGCGCGTGGTCGAGCCGCGCCAGGCGACGGCCGAGATCCTCGAGCAGCGCCGCCGACGGATTGTCGACCTCCGCCAGCACGCGCCCCTCGATAAACGGCATTAGCCGGCAGGCGTGTTCATGCCCCGCCTGGCTGTATACGGTCTCGACCAGGCGCCCGTTGACCGAGGCGCGCGCGGTCGCGACCTCGGGAAAAACCCGCGTCTCGGCGAGCCGCTCGAAAACCTGGTGCTGGCATTCGAGCATCGCCGGCGACTCGTCGACATTGGCGATTTTAAGAACGTAGCGGGAGCCCTTGTCGCCGATCAGAAAATTCAGGTCGCGCTCGCCGTCGAGCTGCTTTAGAGGGCCTTCGAGCGCGAACAGGCGTTTCGCGATGGCGGCCGCCTCGGTCGCATCGAAGCCGGGTAAAACGCAACTATCTGACATATAAACTACATCTGCAAAACCGGCATTGTACGCGATGTCGCAAATGGTTAACTAGCGGACGTAGACTGGCGTCAAAGGTGTAGCTATAGTCCGCAAAAATGCGGGAGCTATAGATGTCGTTACGCCTTGGGATCGACACCGGCGGTACCTTTACCGACGCGGTGCTGGTCGATGACAACAAGAAGATCGTCAATGCCGAGAAGAGTCTGACCACGCGGTTCGACCTGAGTCTCGGCATCGGCGACGTTGTCGCGAAGCTGCCTGGCGAGGCGCTTCCCGAGGTGACCATGGTTTCGCTGTCCACCACGCTGACCACCAACTCGGTCGTCGAGGACCTCGGCGCCCCGGTTTGCGTGCTGCTGCCGGGCTACAGCTCCGAGCAGGTCAAGCAGAGCGGGTTGCTGGAGATACTGCCGGCGCAGTTCGTGGTCCGCCTGGAAGGCGGTTACGATGCCGTGGGACGCGAGCACAGGCCGCTGGACGAGGCTGCGGCGCAGGAAGCCATCGAAAGACTCAGGGAGCAGGTCTCGGCGTTCGCCATTTCGAGCATGTTCGGCACGCGCAACTCGAGCCACGAGAACCGCCTCAAGCGCCTGGTTACCGAGCTTACCGGTATGCCGGTTATCTGCGGTTACGAACTGGCGTCGAGCCTGGGCGCGCCGCGGCGCGCGCTGACCGCAGCGCTGAACGCGCGCATGGTGCCGCCGATCAAGGAGTTGATCATGTCGGTACAGAAGATTCTCGCGCGCCATAAAATCGATGCGCCGTTGATGCTGGTCAAGGGCGACGGCTCGCTCGCGAGCCTCGAAAACGCGATCGAAAAGCCGATCGGCACCGTGCTTTCCGGTCCCGCGGCCAGCGTCATCGGCGCCTGCCAGTTGTCCGGGCTCGACAACGCGATCGTCGCCGACATGGGCGGCACCACGACCGATATCGCGATCGTAAGCAACGGCCAGCCGGAACTCAGCGCCGACGGTGCCAATATCGGCGACTGGAAACCGATGGTCGAGGCGGTGCGCGTCAATTCGATCGGCCTCGGCGGCGACAGCGAGATCCGTTTCGGTGGCCACAAGGGGCTGTCGGTAGGCCCGCGCCGCGTGGTGCCGACCAGCCTGCTGGCGCACATGTACCCTGAGGTGATTCCGAAACTCGAGGCGCAGCTGCAGGGCATGGCCAGCGCGCGCAGCAATCGCTTCGTGATGCGACTGGAGAACAACGCGGCCCTGTTGAATCAGCTCAACGCGGCCGAGCTCGAGGCATGGGAAGCGCTCTCCGACAAGCCTGTCGAACTCGATTCCATCGTGCAGGAAAACCGCACCCACGCGCGCGCGATGGCCAAGCTGAAGCGCCTCGGGCTTGCCATTTACAGCGGCTTCACGCCGACCGACGCGGTACACGTGCTCGGCATCAATACGCACTGGAACAAGTACGCGGCCGAACTGTCGGCACGCATCTGGATGCGGCAAATGCGCTTTCTTTACGGCTATGGTAAATGGGACAGCGATGACATCGAAACCGCGTGCCGCCAGGTTTACGACCTGGTGACCACGACCATCCAGCGCCTGCTGGTCGAGGTCGGTCTGAACGAGTTCGACCTGACGGGCAAGTCGAGCAAGGCCAGCGGCATCGTCGACACGATAACGCGCATGGTGATCGGCAGCCATCAGCAGCAGGGTCGCAAGCCCCTGTTCAAGCTCGATTTCGGCAGCGACTACCCGATCGTCGCGGTCGGCGCGCCGGCCGCGAGCTACTACAGGGATGTTGCCGACAGCATGTATATCTGTCTGCACCTGCCCGAGCACGGCGATGTCGCCAATGCTTTCGGTGCGGTCATGGGCAGCATCATTCAGCGCGCCCAGGTCACGGTGACGCAGCCCCAGCAGGGCATCTTCCGCCTGTTTCACCACGATGAGCCGAAGAGCTTCGATAACCTGGATGCCGCCAAGCGCGAAGCGCGCGAAATCGTGATCAGAATCGCGCAGCAAAAAGCGCTCGAGGCCGGCGCCATCGACCCGACGGTAACGCTCGAATTCGACGAGGTGCATATCAAGGATGAGATCGATGGCGAACTGTTCCTCGAGTCGACGGTCATCGCGACCGCTATCGGCCCGGCCTGTAACTGGCGCACGGAAACTTCCGCGTGAACCTCGCGCGACAGCTTGCCGGTTACGGATTGCACCTGCGCGGGATTACCCGGCTCGACCCACGCGAAATCGCGGCGCTGGGATTGCCCGCCGACAAGCCGTCGATCGCGCTGGTCGGCAACATCGGTTCGAGTTACTGGCCGGTGTTCGTCCGTTCCGCAGAGTACCGTGACGGGCAGCCCGATTCGCTGGATCGCTGGAGCCGGCGCGTGGCCGA
>JAOTUD010000597.1 GCA_029864065.1 Gammaproteobacteria bacterium
TTCCCGCGTAGGGACGCCCCTTTGCTGGATTCCGGCTCGGGGGCCGGAATGACGGGGGCTCTTCGCCTGTCGTCCCCGCGTAGGGACTCCCCTTTGCTGGATTTCGGCTCGGGGGCCGGAATGACGAGGGCTCTTCGACCGTCATCCCCGCGCAATGCCCGCCCACCGACGTCATCCCCGCGCAAGCGGGGATCTTGCAAACCTTCCACACTCCCATTTTTCCGAATAGCATCGGCCTGAAACCGCCGCTCTGCGCGAGATCCCCGCGTGCGCGGGGATGACTCATGTGAACTGGATCCCGCCGGTCCGACGCATCGGGTCAAGCCGCGGGATGACGCCCGACCGCGAGAATCCGTCATTCCGGCCCCCGAGCCGGAATCCACCCTGGATACTGCAGACGATCCGCGAGACGACAGTAATTCGAATAAACCCCTCACGTCAGCGGCTCCGGTCCGGTCATCATCACCCCTCCGAGTACGTTACCCTGCAACACGATACCCGATTGTATGACCTCGTCGCTGATACGCCACTCGAACGGCGTCATTTCCCCGCTGGACAGGATCAAAATATGCGGTTCGGGCTGCGTTTTCTCGGAAATATCGATAATCTGGTTCTCGATGATCAGCTGCGACCGCTGTGATTCGGTCATCTTGATGCGGACGAAAAACGTCTCGGGCGACCGCAGCCACTTGCCCTCGTTGAACTCGAGCACGAAGAAGCCGTTGTCCTGCACCGAAATCGCGTAATTGCGATTCTCGAACACCGCCTCCTGGTTCAACAGCCGAAACAGCTTGCCGAGCTCCTTGCCGGTTCGCTTCAGGTCGCGGGTCTCGTCGCTCAATCCCGGCGCGAGCTGCACCACCGAAATCGTGATCGCGACGATGGCGACGACGATCAACAGTTCCCACAGGGTGAAGCCCCGTTGTGTCAGGCCGCGTCGCAAGGCGCGCTTAGGAGTCGAGGTTCCAGTTGCCGATATCGGCTGCTTCACCTTCGCCTCCGACCGCGGCGTCAGCGCCCAGCGAGAATACGTCGAACTCGCCGTTCGCGCCCGGGTAAAGGTAGCGGTATTCGTTGCCCCAGGGGTCCTTGTTGAGTTTCTTGATGTAACCGCCCTCGCGCCAGTTCTTGGTGCCCTCGCCCGAGGGCTTGTTGACAAGCGCGCCGAGGCCCTGTTCGCTCGACGGGTAAACGAAATTGTCGAGCTTGTAGAGCTCGAGCGACGACTCGAGCACGCGGATATCGCTTTTCGCCTTGCTGATGCGGGCATCGTCGACGCGGCCCGCGACCTTGGGCGCGATATAGGCGGCGAGGATCGCGATGATGGCGACCACGACGATGATTTCGAGCAGGGTAAAACCCTGGTTGGAGCGTATTTTTTTCATGTCAATTCGATTGTTCGGTTGGGCGATGGTTCATTGTATACGTAGACCATACCAGCGCAATTGCTATCGCCATCAGCAGGCCGTACAGGTGGGCGTCGGTTATCACCGGCGCCCCGATAAGTTCCGCGGAGGTGAAATCATAGGGGGTGTATTGTTCGAGGATAACCTTGCCCACGATCGCACCGGCAATGAGCAACGCAATTAAACGGTCGCGCGCATAGAGGTCGTGTGCGGCGAGAAAGTAAAGCCCGAACAAAATGCCTGAAAAGCCGACATACCAGTTGAGATTGGGATTTTGCAGCGTGCACAGGATCGAGATGCCAAGCCCTATGCAAAGACTTTGCACGAACCAGCGCTTGACGCTCCAGTTGGGCCTGGTCAGGCTGACGCATATCGCCAGCCCCAGCGCGTTGAGCACCAGGTGGGTCCAGCCGACATGCACCCAGTGGGCAGTCTCCAGGCGCCATACCTCGCCGGTTGAAACCCAGTCTCTCTGATAGCGAAAATAGTCCTCGCCGATAAGCTGGAAAAGAACGAAGATGACCAGGCTGAGGCCAACAAAACGCCAGTCCGACGATGCCCTGATGCGCTCCCACACGGCTACACCAGCTCGTTCATGTCGAAGATCGGGATCAGGATCGCAATCACGATAAACAGCACCACCACGCCCATCAGCAGGATCATCGCCGGCTCGAACAGCGCGATGAACATCGCGGTGACGCCGCCGAACTCGTTTTCCTCGGCGCGCGCCGAGCGTTCCATCATCTCGCCGAGCTTGCCGCTGGCCTCGCCGTTTTGCACCAGCTGGATCACCAGCGGGCTGAAATACCCGGTCTTGTCTAGCGACGTCGAAATGTACTCGCCCTCGCGCACCTTATCGGCGGCCTTGATCACCGCCGTGCGGATCGGGTCGCTGTTGATGACCTCGGTGGAGATACGCATCGCGTCGAGCGCGGTCACGCCGCTCGATACCAGGATACTCATGGTGCGGGTAAAGCGCGCGGTGTTGGCGAGCCGCACCAGGTACGAGATATACGGCAGCTTCAGGTAAAAGCGGTCGCGCAGGCGGCGAAAGCCGGGCAGCTTGACCAGCTGCGTGTAAAGCGCCACCGCGAG
>JAOTUD010000598.1 GCA_029864065.1 Gammaproteobacteria bacterium
CTCCGCGATGTCCTTGAGCGGTTGAATAAGCGGTTTATGGGTCTCGGTCCAGCGCGCCAATACCGCCAGCATCAGCGCGGCCTTGTCCGGAAAATGGTTATACACGGTAGGTTTCGACACGCTGCTGGCGCGGACGACCATGTCGATCGAGGTGCCCTTGAAACCATGCTCGAGAAATAAAGGGAGTGCAGAAGCTATGATATGGTCTTTCTTGGATTTCTGGGCCATGCCGGGCTTTACCATGCGATTGTTCAGCAGAAACTATACTAAACCGTTTAGTTTATGTCATTAACCGGTTCGACCCGTAACCATCAACCATGACGATCCACGATAACAATCTTCATTCAAGGCCAGGGTAAAAATCTCGCTGCATACCAGATTGACAGATTTCCTTGGGCCAATCCTGGCCGTCTCGAAAGTTAGCCATGATTCTCGCCCGCAGGCATCTCTAAAAGTGGACGTAAACGCTGGCTTATGCCAGTATTTATCGCCAACCTACAGCGTAAATTATTTTTAAACCTGATCAGAAACCTCATGGGCGTGGCAGGAAACATGCGTATTGAACTGTTTCACCCAGACTACCAATCCGGCAGCGCAGAGGTTGCCGGCAACTGGATGCCGGCCTAAGTGGCGTATTTTTACGAACCGCTCATGGCGGCAGTCTTTACCGATATTCGTTGCATCGACGTGATGACGGATGACCCGATGGATGCGGCGCAGGTGAATTCCGGATTATCGATTGCGAAACCGGTTAATTCACTAATCGAAAAACTCGTCATTTCCTGCTGATATTCACAAGTTTCCTTCGCTATGGCCAACGCACAAGAGGCAGAGAAGAACATTTCCGATTCCACGTCACGCACCCCCACACGGCTCTGGCTTCAGGCGGTCCGGCCGTTCTCGTTCACCGCATCCATCACACCGATGCTGCTGGGGGCTGCGCTCGCCTATTATAATCAGCAGATCGGTATCGTCGGCAATATCCAGTGGTTGTTCCTGCCCCTGATTCTTGTATGCGGATTGCTGTACCATGCAGGTTCCAACCTGATCAGCGATTACTTCGACCACAAGTACGGCGTCGATGCGGAAGATACCAAAGGATCCAGCGGGGTGCTGGTGCAGGGCCTGCTGCGGCCGGCGCAGGTTTACCGCGCCGGCCTCCTGCTGCTGGCGCTGGGTACGCTTCTCGGCATCACCTTCATTATCAGCAGGGGAATGTTTGCCGCGGTGCTCGGCGCGATCGGACTGCTCGGAGGATATTTTTATTGCGGGGGGCCGAAGGGGTACAAATACATCGCCCTCGGCGACCTGTTCGTCGGTATGCTGTTTGGACCCCTGATGGTGTTCGGTTCCTATTATTGTCTGACCGGAAGCACCGAGATGATGTTCGTTTTCCTGGCATCGTTGCCGATAGGATTCCTCGTTATCGGTATACTTCACGCCAACAATACACGCGACATCGTGTATGACAGGCGGGCGAATTCCTACACCGTCGCCGGAATGGTCGGCTTCAGGGTTTCCAGGCTATATTACGCGGCCCTCGTTATCCTTGCCTATGTCGCGGTGGTCGGATTTGTCGCGACGAAACTGCTACCCCTCGGTTCTATACTGGTTCTCGTCACCCTCAAGCCGGCCATCGATGCGCTGCGCAACATTCTGGCAAGCACCGGGCCGGACGATGCCAGGCTCGCCACCGCCGACGAGGCCTCGGCGCAACTTCATCTCGGCTTTGGCCTCACGCTGATCGTCGGCACCGTGGCTTCGTCCCTTTTCATCTAGATCCCGGAATCGGCGTTTCGTGACCGATACGTTGCAGGCCTCGGCGATCGACAGGCAGGCATCCCTGAGAGTCCTTGCCGTTCTCGTCTGTTTCGCATTCCTCTGCTGGTTCCTGCTGTTTTCGCCGTGGACGGAAATCTCGGACTACATCCACAACGAGTATTTCTGGCAGGGGATGACCCTGGCAACGCTCACGCTCGGCATTCTGACACTGCTCCGCCAGCGGGGGAAGCTGGGCCGATTGTTTGCCTTCGAGCCGCGCTTCGTGGTGTGGGGATTTTTACACGCGGGTTTTCTCTACGGGCTATCGTGGCTGGGTGTGTTCCTGGTGACGGCGATATTCTCCAGCGCTACAGCGCAGCTTGAAGCGATCTATTCCACCCGCTATCAACTCGACTCCGCCATCATCGCCGCACTGCTGGTTCTGGTCATCGCGCCGTTCGAGGAAATCTTCTGGAGAGGCCTGGTGCTGGAAGAGCTGCTGGCTATACTGCCTCCCAGGTCTGCTCTGTGGATTGCGATTGGTCTCTATACTGCTGTCCACCTGTGGGCAATGAATCCGATGTTGCTGCTGGCGGCATTCGTGCTGGGTGCGCACTGGAGCCTGTTGTACTGGAAATACAAATCGCTGCTGCCAGGACTGATCTCGCACGCAGTTTGGGACGTACTAATCTTCGTGGTGTTCCCGGTCCCCTTGTAAGCGACACCTCACACCAA
>JAOTUD010000599.1 GCA_029864065.1 Gammaproteobacteria bacterium
GTCGTAATCGACGCCGAGCGCCCACTGGCACTGGTTTTCGATAATTTCGCGCAGGCTTGCGACCGGCATCGAGCCATCGATGAAGAAGCTTTCATGCTCGTCGGCGTCCATGCACCGGGTCAGGTCGTCGACGAGTTCGCCGTAAGGTTCCAGCAGCAGCGACACCAGCTGCTCCTGGCCCTCTAGCGACAGCTGCGACTCGGCCCAGCGGTAAAACCGGTCCCAGGGATGGTCGTCGCCCAGGGATTCGCGTTCGATGTAGGCGGACATTTGCTCGAGGTCCGCGTTCAACGCTGTCAGCTTTTGGATCTGGATCGGATGCTCGGAGCGCCACTGCGAGACGTTGTAACACGCGCGCTGGAAATGACGCTTGAAGCATGCAATGGCATCCTCGTCCGCCCGCGGCAGCGAACGCACCCGCGCCAGCGCCTCTTCGCGCGCCATCATCCAGTTGTTGAGCAGGGCCGGATGGTTCACCAGGAACGGCGCCATACCGAGCCCGGTGGAGTTACCGACGCCGATGCGCCGGCGCAGCGCGGATTCGATCGCAACCGCCTGGTCGCCGCCACGCAGTTTCGCGATGTGCTCGACCAGGTCGATCGAAAACGCGCGTGTCAGCCAGACCGACAGCAGTTCGGCCTGGAACGGTCCGCTGAGTTCCGGGCGGTCGGCGATGCTGAGACGGTCGGCCGCGCCGAATTTGCCCGAACCGTAAACCGCGGTGGTGCGCACCAGGTAACCGACCGCTTCGAGCTGATCGCGATCCGGTTGCCGCCCGGCGGCGAGGCGATCGATGACGTGCTGCCACAGGCGCACCGAACGGTTGGCGCGCGACAGGCTGAGTTCGGAGTCGGAGATACGGCCGGCCTCCTGCTTCGGCACGTTCAGCTCGAGTCGGTCGAGATCGGCTTCGCCGGGGACGCCGTCGAACAGCGTAAAGGTCGCGTCCCACGCGGTGGCGATGACGCGATCGGAGCGCATCTCGTCGGGCAGGTCGTGCGAAAACGCGACCAGCGAATAGGCCCGCTCGGGGCCGTAGACGGTGTAGACCGCGCGCCCGAAGCCCTGTTCGTCGATCGCCCACAGGTTGCGCTTGAAACGCCATTGCTCGCGCTTGAGCCGTCGCAGCAGCGCGCGCATGAACGACAGCCGGGTCTGGTGAAAGCTGCCCATGCGCGCGAGTCGCATCACCACTTCGGGCGGTCGGCGGAAGGCGGCTGCGGCCGGCATCGGGTTGTCTACCGAGCAGTCGATCCTGTCTTTCATCTAGTAATCCGGCCCAAAATTTTCATCGAAGAAACGCAACCAGTTATTACCCATGATTTTGGCCGTGTCGGCCGCGTCGAATCCAACCTCGCGCAGGCCCTTTTCGACGTTACCGAAATCGCGATTGTCGTTGAACCATTGCGGCATCGGCGGAAAGCCCGCGTTGCCGGCCGAACCTTCGCCGTAATCGATCTTTTTGGTCCAGCGGCCGACGCGCATCCACTCGACCACCGAATCCGGCTGGTCCTGGCACAGGTCGGAACCGAGACCGACGTGATCGACGCCCATGATTTCGGCGCAGTCGTAAATCATCTGGCAAAAGCTTTGCTGACTGCAAGCGCTGCCGTCTTTCAGGTGATGCGGGTACATGCTGAAGCCGAGCATGCCGCCGCTTTCGCCGAGGCCTTTCAGGATCGCATCCGACTTGTTGCGCAGCGCCGGGTGCCAGAAGCCCGGGTTGGCGTGGGTCACGACGATCGGTCGCGCGCTGATCTCGATCGCTTCCAGCGTCGAGCGCTCGGCCGAGTGGCTCATGTCGATGACGAGACCGACGCGGTTCATTTCCTCGATCACCTCGCGCCCCATGCGCGTGATGCCCGGATCCTCCGCCTCGTAGCAGCCGGTCGCGAGCAGCGACTGGTTGTTGTAAGACAGCTGCATGAAGCGGGCGCCGAGCGTATGCAGGATTTCGACCAGGCGAATATCGTCCTCGATCGGCGACGGGTTCTGGAAACCGTAGAAAATCGCGGTGCGGCTGGTGTCGCGCGCGAGGCGCACGTCATCGCCGGTGAAGCCCTGGAAAATCAGGTGCGGAAAGCGCTCGAAGTAGCTGTTCCAGCGCTCCATATTGGCTACGGTTTCGCGAAAATTTTCGTGGTAAGCGATGGTGACATGCACCGCGTCGACACCGCCCGCGCGCATCTGCGTGAAAATTTCCTCCGACCAGTTGGCGTACTGCAGCGCGTCGATGCGATAACTGGTTGCACTCATGCCGGGTTACCGCTCGCGATATAGGCGGTCTTGACCGTGGTATAGAATTCCTGCGCGTACTGACCCTGCTCGCGCGGGCCGTAGGACGATTCGCCGCGGCCGCCGAAAGGCACGTGGTAATCGGTGCCCGCGGTCGGCAGGTTGACCATGACGCAGCCGGTCTTAACATTGCGGCGGAAGTGGGTCGCGCGCGCCAGGCTGCCGGTGCAGATCCCGGCGGCCAGACCGAAGCGGGTA
>JAOTUD010000600.1 GCA_029864065.1 Gammaproteobacteria bacterium
TACTGGTTTTTCCACTAGCCCGCAAATACCGGTTCTGCTCGTCCCCGGTAGCCGCTACCTTCCACGACAAGAATTCTACCGGGCAACTCGCCCGCGGGCCTGGCATCGTAGATCTCGTCGCCGACGGTAGTCACGAAGATCCGGTCCAGTTCGGGGCCGCCGAACATGACGCTGGTGACGATATGCCCGGGCAAGGAAAGTCGCGCGTCGACCTGTCCATCCGCGGAGATTCGCAGCAGGCATTCATCATTCCATTGCGCACTCCAGATATACCCCTCGGCGTCAACCGTGGCGCCGTCGGGGTTGCAGTCGCCGAGTAGCGGCCTGCCGTTACGCGGTTGCTGTTCGCGGCCATAGTCGAAAACCTCGATCAGCCCCGGTTCCCGGCCGCAAACGTAAAGCTGGCCGCCGTCGGGGCTGAAACAGGGCCCATTGAAGCAATGGAAGCCATCCAGAATTTCGATGACCTCGAGTTCGGGCGTCAAACGGAACATCGGGCAGTTTTCTATCTTGCGATCGTCGATATTCATGCCTCCCGCCACGAAAGAACCGAACGGGTCCACCTTGCCGTCGTTAAAGCGCAGGCCATCCCTGCCGGCCAGCGGTTGCGCGATGGTTTCGATACTGCCGGTGTCGGGATCGAAGCCGTGGAGTCCCTGGTCCATCGCCAGGATCAAACCGCCCTGCCCGCGCACCGCGACGCTGCCTATCTGCGAACCGGGCAGCGTCCAGGAATCGCTCTGCGCGGTGACGAAATCGTATCGATACAGCCCGGGACCGAGGCTATCGACCCAGTACAGTGCCTGGCGATCCGCATCCCAGACGGGCCCCTCGCCGAGCCGGCATCGATGTTCGGTCAGCGTTGAAATTTTCATTGCCTGGCCTCCGGTTGCCGGATAAACGCCCTGACCTCGTCGAGATCGGAACTGCGCCGCATCGGCGGCAGGCTGTCGAGCATGCCCTTGCCGTAGGATTTGGTATTGAGCCGGTTATCGCACAGCGCCACGACACCGCGGTCGCCGACATCGCGTATCAGGCGTCCCACGCCCTGGCGCAGGCTGATCGTGGCCTCGGGAATCTGCACCTCGACGAAAGCGTTGCCGCCGTTTTGATTCACCTGCTGCAGTCGTTTCCGATAAACCGGGTCGTTCGGTGACCTGAACGGTAGCTTGTCGATGATCACGCAGCGCAGCTGGTCTCCCTTGACATCCACACCCTCCCAGAAGCTGCTGGTCCCGAGCAGCACCGGATTGTCGTTCTCGATGAACTGATGCAGTAGCTCGCTGCGTTGCAGCTCGCCCTGGACCAGCAGCGGGTAGTCGATATGCGCGCGCAGAAACTCCGCGGTCCAGCTCAGCATGCGGTAACTGGTGAACAGGATGAAACAATGCCCCTCGGTGGCCTCGATCAGCTGACGGCACAATTCGCCGAACAGCGGCGCGTAACGATCGTCCGACGGGTCCGGCAAATGCGTCGGCAAGTACAGGAGCGCCTGCCGCTGGTAGTCGAAGGGGCTGTCGAAGCTGGCGCAATCGAGCGCCTCGAGCCCGAGCCGCTCGCTATAGTAGCGAAACGAATGCTGCGAGCTCAGCGTCGCCGACGTAAAAAACACCGATTTGAAATCCGCCAGCTCGAGCTGCTGACGGAACGCCTGCGCGACTTGCAGCGGCGATTGCGCCAGCCGGAAACTGTGCTCGTTCAGTTCGTACCAGCTCACCAGGTTGTCACTCGCTTCGAGAAAATCCCGCAGCGCCTGCCGCAGCGCGCGCAGGCGGCGCTGGCACATCGCCAGCTCCTTGCCGCGGCTCACCATCGGCTCGAGCTCGCTATCGAGCGCTTCGATCGACTGCTGCAAGCCTGTGACCGCCTGGCGAACGGCGGGCGCGTTCTGGATTCTCTCCCATTCCGCCTTTTGCGGGAAAGCGCGCAGCGCCAGGCGCAGGTCCGCCGCGCTCTTGCCGAGCCGATCACAGCGTTGCCTGAGGGCCCTGGATTCGGCCGCCTCGGCGACCTCTGCCTCGATGGTATCGCGACACAGGCCGTCGATTTGCCGCATCGTAATCTGCTGCCCGTAAAAATTACCGGCGATATCGGGTAGCTGGTGCGCCTCGTCGAAAATCATTACGTCGGCTTCGGGCAATATCTCGCCGAAGCCGTCTTGTTTCAGCGCCAGGTCGGAGAAATAGAGATGGTGGTTGATAACCAGGATGTCGGCTTCCATCGCCTTCTTGCGCGCCCGCAATACGAAACACCGGTCGATCTCGGGGCATTCGCCGCCGAGGCAGTTATCGGCATTGGAGGTGGCGTAGTACCACAGGCTGTCGTTTTCGGGGATTTCGGCAAACTCACCGATGTCGCCGGATTCGGTCAGCTCGGCCCAGTTCGCCAGCGCGCCGAAAACCGACGCCATTGCGCGACTCTTGAAACGATCCTCGGCGCGGTATTTGCGCAGTCGAAACGGGCAGCAGTAGTTGCGGCGGCCTTTTCGCT
>JAOTUD010000601.1 GCA_029864065.1 Gammaproteobacteria bacterium
GGCTAAGCGACGAGCGTCCGCATATGCTGCTGACCAGCGTCGGTCGCATCACCGACCAGAAAATTGGCCTGATGCGCCAGCCGACGACTTCCGGGCGGCCTGCCCTGCACCTGGCGCTCGAGGCGCTGGCCGACCAGGGCATGCTGTTGATGGTCGGCACCGGCGACCCCGGGTGCGAGCAGTTTCTGAGCGAAACCATGGCAACCCATGGCAATTTCATTTTCCTGCGCGGCTACTCGGACGAGCTGGGTGAGGCCTTTTACCGCCAGGGCGACCTGTTTTTCATGCCGAGTTCGTTCGAACCCTGCGGGATCAGCCAGATGCTGGCGCTGCGTGCCGGTCAGCCCTGCCTGGTGCACAACGTCGGCGGGCTGCGCGATACCGTCAAGGATAACCGTACCGGATATGTCTTCGGCGGCAACAACCAGACCGAGCAGGCCGACGCGCTGGTGGCGGCGGTGCAGCGCGCGATCAACCAGTTCAACAAGAAATCGAGCAAGTGGCAAAACATGCGCAAGGCGGCGGCGGCATCGAGATTCGACTGGGCCCACAGCATCGATGCCTACCTGAAACATCTTTATCGGCAAACGTAAAGTACTGAAGCGATGACAAACCTGGAATCCAGTTTCGAATCCATTGCGCGGGGGCGTCACGGTGACCCGTTCAAAATCCTCGGGCCGCATAGCGCGATAAAATACTGGACGGTGCGCAGCTGGCAACCGCAGGCCCAGCGCGTCGATCTCGTCGACGCAAACGACGAATTTCTGATGCAGATGAAACCGGTGCACCGCGACGGGCTGTTCGAGGCGCGCCTGCCGCTACCCGCCGTTTTCTACCGACTGCGCCTGCACGAAAACGGTCACAGCCGTGTCATCGAAGACCCGTATCGCTTCGCCTCGCCGTTCGGCGATCTCGATCGTCACCTGATGCGCGAAGGCAAGCTGCGCAATCTCGCCGACAAGCTCGGCGCGCACGTGATCGAAATCGATGGCGTCGAGGGCGTGCATTTCGCGGTCTGGGCGCCGAACGCAAGCCGGGTCAGCGTCGTCGGCCTGTTCAACGGCTGGGACGGACGCCGCCACCCGATGCGATTACACCCCACCGGTGGCGTCTGGGATATCTTCATTCCGGGTCTCGGCAACGGCGACTACTACAAGTACGAAATCCTCGACGCCCGCGGCAAACTGCTGCCGCTCAAGGCCGATCCGTTCGCGCGTCACATGGAACTGGCGCCCGGCAACGCGTCGATCGTGCACAACGACGACTACCGCTGGCAGGACAGCGGCTGGATGGCGGCGCGGCGCGGCAGCAGCACGCTCGATCAACCCATGTCGATTTACGAGGTTCACCTCGGTTCGTGGCGCCGGCACGCCGCGGATAACCGCATGTTCGGCTACCGCGAACTGGCCGCAAGCCTCGTCTCCTATGTCGGTCAGATGGGATATACGCATATCGAGCTGCTCCCGGTCAGCGAACATCCCTTCGACGGTTCCTGGGGTTACCAGCCCGTCGGGCTGTTCGCGCCAACCAGCCGCTTCGGCGGTCCGCAGGACTTCAAGTTCCTGGTCGACTGCTGCCACCGGCAGGGTATCGGCGTCATCATGGACTGGGTCCCGGCGCATTTTCCGCGCGACGATTTCGGCCTGGCGCGTTTCGACGGCACCCATCTCTACGAACACGCCGATCCACGCCAGGGCGCGCACCCCGACTGGGGCACGCTGATTTTCAATTTCAATCGCCCGGAAGTCGTCAATTACCTGATCGCGAACGCGTTGTACTGGGTCGAGGAATTCCATATCGACGCGCTGCGCGTCGATGCGGTCGCGTCGATGCTGTACCTGGACTACTCGCGCAAACCCGGCGAGTGGGTAGCCAACCGCTACGGCGGCAACGAAAATCTCGAAGCGGTCGAGTTCCTGCGGTTGATGAACGAACAGGTGCACGCCAGCGGCGCGGTCACCATTGCCGAGGAATCGACCGCGTGGCCGGGCGTTTCGCACCCGGTATACAGGGGCGGACTCGGCTTCAGTTACAAGTGGAACATGGGCTGGATGCACGACAGCCTGGGCTATTTCAGCGAGGACCCGGTACATCGGCGCTACCACCACGATAAGCTGACTTTCGGCCTGCTGTACGCGTTCAGCGAGAATTTTATCCTGCCGCTGTCGCACGACGAGGTCGTGCACGGCAAGGGCTCGCTGATCAGGCGCATGCCCGGGGACGACTGGCAGGCGTTCGCCAACCTGCGCCTGTACTTCGCGTTCATGTACGCGCACCCCGGCAAGAAGCTGCTGTTCATGGGCGGCGAATTCGCGCAACGGCGCGAATGGAACCACGACGTTTCGCTCGACTGGCACCTGCTCGACCAGCCCGCGCACGCTGGCGTCCAGCAACTGGTTCGCGACCTGAACCATTTCTACCGCGACACCGCCGCGCTGTACCAGCGGGACTTCAGCGCCGCCGGCTTCGAATGGATCGACTGCAGCGA
>JAOTUD010000058.1 GCA_029864065.1 Gammaproteobacteria bacterium
TTTCGAAGCGGATGAAAAAACCGACTTCAGGGAGCAGATCAGCGGTGGCGACGACACCGAGCTGAGCCAGCTCGCGCCGGCAGATGACACCGCTATCGAGGAACAGGCCGCCGCGCACGACGATACCCGTCTCGAAGGGAGAAGCGACGTCGAGGATAAGACCGACGTCAGTATCCCGCCGGCGACCGTGGCCGATCTCGAACGCCTTGCGACGGAGCAGGACAATGCGGCGCAGCAAGACGACGGCGACGAAGACATGTCGTTGCTGCTGGTCGATCGCGACCAGACCAACCTCACCAGCCCGACCTCGGCGACGGATCCGCGTACACCGGAACAGATGAACGCGTTGCGGGCGGAGGATGCCGTTGACGACGGACTGGCGCTGGTAGACACGACGCGTCACCAGCTGCCGGGTGAAGAAACCGCTTACGCCGATACCACCGCGGGCAGCGCAACCGCTACCACCGGCATCGCGCAGGATACGCGGACCTCTTCGGCGACCATGACGGCTACCGAAACCTCGACCCGCACCTATGCGCCCGACAATTACGATCGCACCCTGATGCGATTGCCGAGCGACGATGCGTCGAAGCTTTTTGCCGGCATGAAATCAGATTCGGACGTGGTCATGACGCCGGACTATGCGAAGAAAGTCTTTCGTAGCAAGTCGTCGGCGCAGCGCATGCAGAATTACAAGGTTTACAGCGGAATCGCGATCGCGATATTGCTCGCAATCGGCATCTACGGCGCCTTCGAGTACCAGGATGAATCGAACAGCATCGATGCCAGCCTGCGGCCGCTCAAGCGCGACCCGATGCCCGGCGTGATCAAGCCGGCGGGCGAAGAAAAGGACATCAACCTGTTCCCCGAAACGACGGCCCAGGCCGAGATCACCGAGCGCACCATCGAACTGGTGGAAAACGCCGGCGTTATCAGCGCAGAAGTTGTCGTCGAAGAAGAGATTGTCACGGAAACGGCAGCAACGGCAGCTACGACGACCGAGCGCGCCGTGGTCGTGCAACAGGCGGGTGCAGGCGCAACCGCGGCGGCGAGCAGCGCCGGGACCCGGGATCGGTCGGCGCAGGGCAGCGGCACCGGGGATGCAAGCCTGGCCTCGTCCGCGTCCGCCGCAAGCGGCAACCGGACCGGCTCGTCGACGCTGCAAATTTCGTCCAGTAGCCGGGTCGAGGAAAAGAGCCGCTGGCTGCGTGAAGCCTATGCCGCCTACCAGGCGGGTAACGACGACCTGGCGATGAGCCTGTATAACAAGGTGCTCGAAATGGATCCCGGTAACCGAAACGCGTTGTTGGCGCGCGCCGCGATCAACGTGCAGAACAATAACAGCCGCGCCGCCATCAGGGATTACCAGACTATCCTGCTGGCCAACCCTACGGATTCGCTAGCAATGGCCTCGATGATATCGGTGGCAAACTTTTCGCCCGCGGAAACCGAATCGCAGCTCAAGCTGATGATTCGCGACGAACCCGACTCCCCCTATCTCAACTTTGCCCTGGCCAATATTTACGGCGCGCAGAAACGCTGGCAGGAAGCGCAGCGTCTATACTTCAAGGCGCTGCAGAACAATCCGGGCGATCCGAACTACGCTTACAACCTTGCCGTCAGCCTGGAGCATATCGCGCAGCCCGGGGCGGCGATGACCTACTATCAGCGCGCACTGGATAATTTCGATAACGGCCTCGCCACGTTCAGCAGGGAAGTGGTAGATCAGCGACTGGAGATTCTGGCAAAGTTATGAACGCGGAAAACAAACCCAAGCGGCTGGGCGAAATCCTGATCGATGAGGGTGTCATCACCAATGATCAGCTGGAAATCGCGTTAACCGAACAGAAGAAGGTTCACGAACCGCTGGGTAAGCTGCTGGTCAACCTCGGGTTTGCCACCGAGGCGATCATGCGCTCGGCGCTCGGCGAGGCGCTGGAGCAGGAAAGCGTCGACCTGTCGCGCGTGGTCCCGGACCCGGACGCGATCAAGATGATCAACTCCGATACCGCGCGCAAGCACAAGATTATCCCGCTGAACTACGATCCGATTCGCAGCACGCTGACGATAGCGATGTCGGATACCTTCAACCTGTTTACCCTAGACCGGATCCGGATTCAGATCGGCCAGCACATCGAACTGATCCCGGTGCTCGCCGGCGAGGCCGAGATATCCAACGCGATCGACCAGTTCTACGGTTACGAGCTGTCCATCGACGGCATCCTGCGCGAAATCGAAACCGGTGAAGCCGACTACACCAATTACCAGGGCGATATCGAGGAATACAGCCAGCCGCTGGTGCGCCTCGTCGACGTCATGCTTTCCGATGCGGTCAAGCGCGGCGCCTCGGACCTGCACTTCGAGCCGGAAGAGAGTTTCCTGCGTATCCGCTACCGCATCGACGGCGTGCTGCGCCAGATCCGCAGCCTGCACAAGACCTATTGGTCGGCGATCGCGGTGCGTCTCAAGGTCATGGCGGATATGAATATTGCCGAAACCCGAGCGCCCCAGGACGGACGAATTTCGCGTACCATCGTCGGGCGCCAGATCGACTTCCGCGTCGCGTCCCAGCCCACCATTCACGGCGAAAATATCGTACTGCGGGTGCTGGACCGCGAGAAGGGCGTTATTCCGCTGGAAAAGCTGGAGCTGCCCGCGGAGTCGCTGCGCACGCTGAAGATCATGATGTCGCGACCCGAGGGCATTATCCTCGTTACCGGCCCGACCGGCAGCGGCAAGACCACGACGCTGTACTCGTTGCTGAATTACCTCAGCAGCGAACAGATCAACGTCATGACGCTGGAAGACCCGGTCGAATATCCGTTTCCGCTGATTCGCCAGACCTCGGTCAACGAGGCGGCCGGGATGGATTTCGCCAGCGGCATCAAGTCGTTGATGCGCCAGGACCCCGACGTCATCCTGGTCGGCGAGGTGCGCGACGAGGAAACCGCGGAAATGGCCTTTCGCGCGGCGATGACCGGCCACCAGGTTTACTCGACGCTGCATACCAACTCGGCGATCGGCGCATTGCCGCGCCTGCGCGATATCGGCATCATCCCGGAAATCATGGCCGGCAACATTATCGGCGTCGTCGCCCAGCGCCTGATCCGCAAGCTCTGCAAGTACTGCAAGGTTGCCTACGCCCCGAGCGAGGACGAACTGCACATGCTCGCGAACGACCGCGGGCTGGTGCCGGAAAAAATTTACAAGGCCAAGGGCTGCACCAGCTGCGACAATACCGGCTACAAGGGCCGCATGGCGCTGCTCGAAATTCTTAAGATGAACTCGGATCTCGACGATTTACTCGCCCACGGCGCGACCACCAAGGAAATCAAGGACGCCGCCTACAAGCAGGGATTCTTCACCCTCGCCGATGACGGCGTGCGCCACATCATCGAGGGCGTGACCTCGATCAAGGAGGTCGCGCGCGTTGCCGACCTGACCGAGCGGATGAGCTAGCCATGCCGCTTTTCCAGTACAAGGCCATCGATGCCAGCGGCAAGTTCATTTCGGGGAGCCTCGACGCCGGCAACATCAACGACCTCGAGCTACGGCTTGAGAAAATGGACATGGACCTGGTTACCTACAAGCAGAAGGAACCGGGCAACGACCTGTTTGGCCGCAACAAGATCGGGCGGCGGGACCTGATCAACTTCGCTTTTTACCTGGAGCAGCTGACCCGCGCCGGCGTGCCGATCCTGGAAGGGCTGGCCGACCTGCGCGACGGCGAGGAAAACCCGACCTTCCGCGACATCGTTACCGGGTTGATCGAGGCGATCGAAGGCGGTAATTCGTTCTCGCAGGCGCTTGCGCTGTATCCCAGGATCTTCGACGAGGTTTTCGTCAGCCTGATCCGCGTCGGCGAGCGCACCGGACGCATGAGCGACGTGCTGGTCGATATCACGACGACGCTCAAGTGGCAGGATGAATTGCTCGCCAAGGCGCGCAAGATCGTCATGTACCCCGCGGTAATCGGTTCGCTGGTGTTTTCGGTGATCATGTTCATGATGATTTTCATCGTGCCCGATATCATGGACGCGATCGTCGGCCTGGGCGGCGAAATACCGATTGAAACGCGGGCGCTGATGGCGACCTCGCATTTTCTCGTCAATTACTGGTACGTGGTGCTCGCGGCACCGTTCGTGACTTTCTTCACGACCAAGTATTTCTACAACACCAGCAGCAAGGCGCGCTTCAGGCTCGACGGCCTGATGCTGAAGCTGTTTCTGATCGGCCCGGTCAGCGAGAAGATCAAGATCTCCCGTTTCACGCGCTACTTTTCGCTGATGTTTGCGTCGGGCATTACCGTGCTCGATGCGATCAACCTGAGCAAGGCCGTGGTCGGCAACGCGGTGCTGGAAGACGGCATCGAACGCGCCTGGCAGCAGATCTCGGAAGGCAGCAGTATTAGCGAGGCGTTCAAGAATATCGGCATTTTCCCGCCGTTGGTCGTGCGCATGCTGCGCGTCGGCGAATCCAGTGGTCAAATGGACAAGTCTTTGAACAACGTGAGCTATTTTTTCGATCGCGATATCAACGACAGCATTGACAAACTGGAGCCGGTATTGCAGACCACGCTGATGGCGACGATTGGCGTCGTGGTCCTGTGGCTGGCGCTGTCGGTGCTCGGCCCGATTTACGATACCATCAGCACGATAGACTTTTAGCGGCCAGGAATTATGAAAAGAGTTCTATATTTCACTGGTTACAGAATGGTCGCGCAGGAATGGGCCGGCCATAAGCTCGCCAGCAGCGTCTATTTCGAGCCCGACGAACAGGGGCTGGACCTGTTCAGCGCTTACCTGCGCTCGTTCCGCAACGAACCGGTGCGGCTGCTGGTGGACCTGATCGAAGAGGAATTTCGCCAGATACGCATTCCGCTGTTGCGCGGTTCGGATCGCCAGGCGATCCTGAAACGCAACTATGCCAAGTACTTCCGCACCTCGAACTACAAGTTCGCGATTTCGCAGTCGGTGGAAAAGAAAACCCGAAAGGAAGAAAAGCTGCTGCTCATCGGCCTGACCAACCAGTACCTGCTCGAGCCCTGGCTCAAGATCATCGAGGAGACGCGCACGCCGCTATCCGGAATCATCAGCCTGCCGTTGCTGTCCGAAGATTATGTCAAGGAACTGAAATCCGAGAGCCGGACGATCATCGTGGTGAGCCAGCAGGTGCCCAGCAACCTGCGGCAATCGGTGTTCGTCGACGGCAAGCTGGTGTTGAGCCGGCTGGTGCCGATCGCGAGTTTTTACCAGGGCGACTACGCCTCCGACGTGCTGCGCGATATCGAATCGACGCAGCGCTACCTGATCAGCCAGCGCATCGTCGAGCGCTCGGAAACCGTGACGGTGCATATCGTCACCAACAAGCGCCACTTCGACAAGCTGACGCTGCGTTGCGAAAAAGAGAGCTATTTCGACTTCACCATCCATGAAATCAACGAGCTGCTGGCGCGCGAGAAGATCGACGTCAGCGACGAACAGGATTTCAGCTCCGGCCTGTACTGCTACCTGGCGAGCAGGAAGTTATCGCTGAACCATTACGCGCAGCCGAAAGAGCGTCGGTATTTCCAGCATCACCGCGCCAGCCTTGCGTTGCGCGCGGCCAGCATCGCGCTGATCGCTCTCGGCGCGGGATTTGCGATGACCAGCGGCGTCAAGGGCTGGCTGTACCACGACACCATCGTCGAGACCACGCTGATCGAACAGAAGTACCAGGCCAAGTATAACCAGCTCAGTGAAAATCGCATCGACTCGACGACCTCGACCAGCAACATGCAGGATATCGTGCAAACGGTGCAAACGGTGCAGAGCAAGTACCTGCAGGATCCGGAAGAAATGCTGGCGATGATCAGCAGCGATATCAGTATTTTTCCCGATATCCGCGTCAAGAGGGTCGACTGGTTCCTGGCCAATTTTTCGGATATCGAGAAGGTCGATGACGTGCAGTGGGGCAAGCCGAAAAAACGACGCCGGAGTTCGTCCGAGAGGCGCGACCCGACTATCCCCAAGCCCAAGAAGGGCTATTTTGAAATCGCCCAGGTCGAGGGCGAGTTTCTTAACTTCGACGGCAACTATCGCTACGCGCTGAGCGCGGTGGACGACCTCGAAAAGACGATGAGCGAGTCAGGCAAGTATTTCTCCGTGCAAATCACCAAGCGGCCGCTGGATGTCGAGCCCGACAACCGCCTGAGCGGCGACGTCAGCAACCAGCGCGCCGGCGAACAAGCCGATCGCGCGGAAGTCGCGTTTCGCGTGGTCAGGGAGATTTCCAGCGATGAATAAGATCGACTGGATTTACCTCAGAAAACCGCTGATCATGTTGCTGATTTCGATCCTGATCTTTGCCGCGCTCGCGCTCGCCGGCTGGCAGTACGAAAAGGCCCAGGCCGAGGAATACGAAAAGGCGATGGCGACGCTGCGCTCGACACACAAGATCTACCGTAACATGGTCAACGACATCGACCTGCTCGATCAGTATCGAAACCTGTACAGCGAATACAAGTCGACCGGGCTGGTCGGCAAGGAGCGTCGCCTGAGCTGGATCGAAAGCCTCGAGTCCACCAACCAAGCCCTGCGGCTGCCGACGCTGACCTACGACCTGAACCCGCAGGAGAAATTCGAGCGTCCCGGTTTCAAGGTCAAGCGAGGCGTGGAGGTCAACAGCTCGCCGATGGTATTGTCGATCGGCCTGTTACACGAGGAAGACCTGTTTGCGCTGCTCGAAGGCTTGCGTCTGTCGATCAAAAACCTGTTCACGGTGGACAGCTGCTCGATCAACCGGCCGTCGCCGGTCAATACCTCGCTGGACACCAGGCGGCCCAATCTGTCCACCAAATGCACGATACGCTGGGTGACGATCGATGCCAAATAGAATATACACTTGCGGCGCCTTGCTGCTGGCCCTGTCCGCGGGGCTTCCGCAATCGCTCGCGGCGGCGGAATTGTCCACCCTGTTCACGACCCCGCAGGAACGCCAGATTATCAACGCCAACCGCTACAAGGACGACAAGCCCAAACCGGTGAGGCAGGTCGAAAACGAAAAGGCGATCGAAATTCCGCGCCAGCAACTCGCACAGGAAGAGGTCAAGCGGCAATACCGGATTTCGGGGATCACGGTATCCCGGGACAGCCCACCCTCGGTGTGGATCAATTCGGTGATGTACGAGGACGGCGATCAGCTCGACGACAACAGCCGGGTGACGGTTCTCACGGGCGGCGGGATCCGCGTCAGGATCACCGCGCCGGACGGCAAGAATTACTACGCAACCAGCGGCCAGACGCTCGACGTTACCTATCTGGCACCCGTCGCAAATTAGCCATGCAAGCGCCCCGCGTCAAGCAGCAGGCCGGTTATGCCCTGATTTTGATGGTGCTCGCGTTGATGGGCGTCGGCGGCGTCGTCATCGCCGGCTTTACCCAGGGCGCCAAGCAGGAGCTCGATCAGCAAAGGTATCAGCGTAACCAGCGGGTGCTCAAGGAGGCGAAACAGGCGCTGTTGATGTACGCCTACCGCTATCCTGAAATAGCGCTGGACACCGGGCCGAGTATTCGCGGACCGGGGCGGCTGCCCTGTCCCGACATCAACGATTCGGGCACACCCAATACCTTCAATAACTGTGAACAGGTTGCCGGTACCGGCACGGTCGGCCGGTTTCCGTGGGATGCGGACGGCATGGATTTTTACGATATCCGGGACGCGAGCGGAGCAAGGCTCTGGTACGCCGTTTCGCAAGACTTCAATCATTTCGATGCCGCGGATATTATCAATTCCGACACCTTGGGCACCATCACGATTTTCGATCAGTCCGGGGCCATCGCCTATGACGGCGCGGCCAACGGGGTCGCGGCGGTTATCATCGCGCCCGGGCCCCCCATCGCGCTCGACGAAGACAATAACGGCACCTACGAATACAACCAGGTCAGGGGGACGTTTTTCCAGCGAACCGATCCGAGGAATTACCTCGATACCTATAACGGCTTTGTCAACAGCGCATTCGTCAATAACGGAAACGCCGATAGCGAGGGCTTTATCCTCGGCCCGGTGCGCGAGGACGATCCCAACAGTCCCGCGTTCAATACCTTCGTGATCAACGACCAGGTTGCCGTCATTACTGTCGAGGAACTGACCGCGGTGGCCGAGAAGGCGGTGTTCCAGGCCTACCGTGAAGCGCTCGATCAATACCGGACGAACATCGGCGCCAATCGTTATCCCTGGCTCGACCCTTACGACAGCGACGATGGCCTCGCGACCTTCGACGCGGTTATCACCCCGGCGGCGCCCAATCCGGTGATCGGCAGAATGCCGTCGATCTTCGCCAATTATTTCGACAACGCGAACCTTGTACCGAGCCAGGCGCTCAGGCCGGAATTGCGGCTGTCGATTAATATCGAGGGCGAAATCCATAACCTCACTATTCCGCCGCCTCCGCTTGACGACGTTTTTTTCGAGGCGAATAGCGACCTGAACAGCTCGATCGACGATGGTTATACGATTACCCGGTTTTTCTGGGATGGTCACAACGATCCCATGAAAGAGGACCCCCTTTCACCAAAGGATGATATCTGGGAAGTCTGCCCGATCGTGACCAACGATGAAGAGGACTGTAACCGTGATACCAGCGGAAACTTCATGGGTACCAGCGATAGTGACGTCTGGCTGAGAGTGCGTCAGGTTACGATAACCTTCAACGGAGGTGGTGGTCCGCTCACGTTTGCCTTTGGCGATCGAGTCGACCCGGCTCCGACAGGAATCGAGTTCTGGCAGTCGAGCCCCGAGAATCCCGATCCGCAGAATCACGTTTATATCGCGGTCGAGTATGACGATGGGCCAGCCGGAGTTCCATACATTTCGTCGTTTACCTGGTCGCAGGACGACGATTTCCAGGCCAGCTTTGCCGAAACGCCGGCCGGCAACAACGACAACGGCCTGTATAATTATGACGCCGGCGACACGATCAAGGTCGGTCTGCCTTACTATCCTGTTCTGCCGAGCTGGTTGCTCGACAACGACTGGCACAACCGGGTCCTGGTCGCCTACTCGTCGGCATTGCAGCCCGGTGGCGATGGCAGCTGCACCGCGGGCGTCGACGATTGCCTGACGCTGTTGAATATCGGCGGCATTCCCAATGACAAGACCGGGTTGATCGTTCTGTCCGGCGCGGATATCAATGGTGATGTCGACCTCGGCCTGGTGGATGGCCTGGACGATGCCGCGCAGGCGCCGAACGGCGATAGCCTCGGTGTCGGTTTCGGTGCTCCGCTGCATTTCAGCGACGATCTCGCGGACATCTTCGAAGGTGAAAACAATACCCTGGACCTGATCTTCGATTCCCGGCCGGCAGGCTCGAACGATACGGTATTACTTCTGGAATAGATGATGATTAAAATCGGCAGAAATCAGCATGGTTTTACCCTGGTCGAGATCGCGATCGTGTTGCTGATCGTGACCATTCTGCTCGGTTACACCGTGGCGATGTTCCCGCGTCAGCAGGAACTCAAGCAGTACCGCGCGGCGGACCAGGAAATGGACCGTATCCTCGATGCCATCATCGGCTTCGCCCAGGTCAACGGACGCCTGCCCTGCCCGGCAATTCCTGCCTCGGCCGGCGTCGAGAGTTACGGCGCCCCTGACTGTACCGATTACGGGGGTTTCGTGCCGATCAACACGCTCGGCCTCACCGGGCGTGTCAACGAGGACACGTTGCTGCTCGATCCCTGGGGCAACCCCTATCGCTACTATGTTACCGACAATGATTTCAACATTGCCGGCGGGTCGGATTTTGTCAATCCCGGCGAGATGCGCGCGGTCGGCATCGTCGACTCGGACGGCGATGGCTACACCGACCTCGATGGTC
>JAOTUD010000602.1 GCA_029864065.1 Gammaproteobacteria bacterium
GCAACAGCGACATCGCGCGCGCCCTGTTTTTATGCTGTGAACGCTCGTCCTGGCATTCGACCACGGTGCCGGTCGGGATGTGGGTCAGGCGAATCGCCGAATCGGTCTTGTTGACATGCTGTCCGCCGGCGCCGGAGGCGCGAAACGTGTCGACGCGCAGGTCGGCCGGGTTTATCTCGATCATCTGGACTTCCTCGCTTTCCGGAATTATCGCGACGGTCGCGGCCGAGGTATGCACCCGACCCTGCGATTCGGTTTCCGGCACGCGCTGCACCCGGTGCGCGCCGGATTCGAATTTCAGATGCGAATAGGCACCGTTGCCGATGATGCGCGCAATGATTTCCTTGTAACCGCCATGCTCGCCTTCGCTGCTGTTGAGGATCTCGAGCTGCCAATTCTGCGACTCGGCGTAACGGCTATACATGCGAAACAGGTCGCCGGCGAAAATTGCCGCCTCGTCGCCGCCGGTGCCCGCGCGAATTTCGAGAAAGACGTTGGCGCTATCGTTAGGATCTTTTGGCAGCAAGAGTCTCTGCAGCTCGACTTCCAGCTTGTCGATTTTCGCGACGTTCTCGGTAATCTCGTCCTCGGCCAGTTCACGCATTTCCGAATCTTCATCGCCCAGCATTTCCCTTGCCGAGGCTAGCGACGCTTGCACTTGCTGGTACGCGGTAAAGTTTTTCACGAGGTCTTCGAGCTGCGCATACTCCATAGACAGGTTGCGAAATCGATTCTGATCATTGATCACTTCGATGTCCGACAACAGCCCGGCGATTTCCTCGTGCCTGGCGCAAAGCGCTTCGAGCTTGTTCAGCAGCGATTCTTTCATTGGGATATTACGAGTCGGGGCTAATCAGCGATTTCAGCAGCCGAATGCGCTCTTCATCTTCGTTTTGCAGCGCCTTGCGCATTTCAATCGTGGGTTTGTGCAACAGCTTGTTGGTTATCTCGTTGGCGAGACGCTCCAGCGTCTGCTGCGGATCCGAATCGTTCTTGAGCTGTGCCAGCGCCTTCTCGATCGCCTGCTGTTTGATCAATTCGGCGCTGTCGCGCAGCTGCCGGATCTGGTCCGAGGACTGGTGTGTTTTCAACCAGCGGTTGAAGGCGGTTACCTCGAGGTTGATGATTTCCTGGGCCGCTTCGGCGGCGAGTTCACGACCGCGCAGGTTTTCATCCACGACGGTTTTCAAATCGTCGACGGTATAAAGATAAATATCCTGCAAGTCACCGACCTCGGATTCGATATCGCGCGGAACGGCAAGATCGACCATGAAAATGGGGCGGTGTTTGCGTTGTTTCAGCGCGGACTCGGTTGCACCCTTGCCGAGAATCGGCAGCTGGCTCGCGGTCGACGAAATCACGATATCGGCGCGTACCAGCTGCTCCGGCACCGCGCTGATCTGCACGACGTCGGCGCCGACCTGGTCCGCCAGCGCCTGGGCGCGTGCGGCGCTTCGATTGGCGATCGTCATCGATCCAATTTGCTGGCTTTTCAGGTGCCGGGATACCAGCTCGATGGTCTCCCCGGCGCCGATCAGCAGCGCGTGCAGGTGGTCCAGTTTGCCAAAGATCTGCTTCGACAGGCTCACCGCCGCGAACGCGACCGACACCGGATTCGAGCCTATCTCGGTGTCGGTGCGCACCCGCTTGGCCACGCTGAACGAGTGCTGGAAAAGCCGGTCGAGGATCGAGTTGACGGTATTGTCGTTGCGCGCCTGGTCGTAGGAGGTCTTCAGCTGCCCGAGAATCTGGGGCTCGCCGAGCACCATCGAATCGAGCCCGGAGGCGACGCGGAACAGGTGGCGCGCAACTTCCTGATCGCAGTGCTGGTATATATAAGGCGACAAACCGTCGTCGTTGATTCCGTGGTGCGAAGTCAGCCAGTGCGTGATGACCTCGCTGCAGTCCGACGATGCGTCGCAGTAGATTTCGGTGCGGTTGCAGGTCGACACGATCACCGATTCATTTATCGCCGGAATGCCCTGCAGTTCATGCAACGCCTTGCTCATCTGCTCAGGCGCAAACGCGACCTTTTCGCGTATGTCGACCGGAGCGGTTAGATGATTGATGCCAAGAGACAGTAAGGCCATGATTCAGGTAAGGTTTTTGCCAACAGGAGATTTTCGGGTATACGGCTGCCAAATACAACATCCATGGAACAAATCTCGGTAAATACAATCCTAAAACGAGATGCTACACTTCCCGTAACCCAGAAAAACGGAGACAAGATTGAGATCTGTCCGTCATAAAGTTCGTTTTGCCCTGATTGCTGCGTGTCTGCTGTCGGCGGGCTGTGCCAGCCTGCAGCAGGCGTCTTCCGGCGGCAGAAGTCTGCTCGAGCAGCAGCAGGCGCAGATAAATCCCGTCAAATCACAGCAGGATACGGTCGCCGATGCCAGCTACGACCTGATGGTGGCCGAAATTGCCCTGAATCAGGGTGATACCGGGCTTGCGATAAAGCACTACCTCGCG
>JAOTUD010000604.1 GCA_029864065.1 Gammaproteobacteria bacterium
TGCGTGGTGTCGAGATCGGTATCGCAGGGAAAGATATCCTGCCGGGTGCGCACCGCCATGACGATTTCTTCCAGCGAAGCGTTGCCGGCGCGCTCGCCGAGACCGTTGATCGTACATTCCACCTGGCGCGCACCGTTGAGCACCGCCGACAGCGAATTGCCGACCGCAAGGCCCAGGTCGTTATGACAATGCACAGAGAATATCGCCTTGTCCGAATTCGGAACGCGTTCGATCAATTCCTTTATCAACGCCCCGAACTGATGCGGCAGGTTGTAACCCACGGTATCCGGGATATTGATCGTGGTCGCGCCCTCGGCGATAACCGCCTCGATGACACGACACAGAAAATCAGGTTCCGAGCGTCCCGCGTCCTCGGGCGAAAACTCGACGTCATCGGTAAACTGGCGTGCCATGCGCACCGCGGCCACGGCGGCCTCGACCACCTGGTCGGGCGTCATGCGCAGCTTGTGCTCCATGTGGATCGGCGACGTGGCCAGGAAGGTATGAATTCGGCCCGAATTGGCCGGCTTGATGGCTTCGCCGGCGCGCTCGATATCGATCTGCTTGGCGCGCGCCAGCCCGCAGACCGTGCTGTCCTTGATGATTCTGGCAACCGATCGGACCGATTCGAAATCGCCGTCGCTGGCGATCGGAAACCCGGCCTCGATGATATCGACCTTCATCGTCTCCAGCGCCCTCGCAATACGGATTTTTTCGTCGCGCGTCATCGACGCACCCGGGCTTTGCTCACCGTCGCGCAGCGTGGTGTCGAATATAATTAACTTGTCTTTGCTCATGGCTATCTCGTTTGTCTTAACGTTTTCAAAATAATGGGTTGTTGCTTACGTTTACCCTCGTCAGGAGTTCTCTGATCTGCCTTACGGCAGCAGCAGAACGAGCAGCAGAGATAGCAGCAGGTACGCAGGCAGGAGTTCCAGGCTGGCTGGAGACGTGGATTGACAAGTAGCGTACCGGGATTGCATGAATCGAAATATAGCCAACTATAGTCGCCTTGCCAAGCAATAATTCCGTTTCGGCCGAAAGCGCTGACCAGCGCGGATCACGCCCCTGCCGCGGCGCAGGGCCGGTAAGCTACTGCCTCAGGTCTTCGGCTTCGCTTCCGTGCCGGGTTCCGACTTGCGGCTGCGCTTGCGATTCCAGCGAAACAGCGAGATAACAGGTCCGGACAACATGTACAGTAAAAAGCAGGAAAACAGCACGGTTGCGGTTTCGATCGACAGGAATACGAATACCAGCACCACCGCCAGCAGCGATACGAATGGCACGCGCTCGCGCAGGTCGAAATCCTTGAAGCTGTAGTAGGAGAACCGGGAGACCATCAACGCGCCGGCGGCTACGGTCAGCATCAGCGCGCCATAGGTGACGTCTTCGCCGGCGATATCGTAGGACTCGCAGAACCAGACGGCGCCCATCACCACCGCGGCCGCGGCCGGGCTTGCGAGGCCCTGGAAATAACGTTTGTCGGCGACCCCGATCTGGGTATTGAAGCGCGCCAGTCGCAGCGCAGTGGCCGTGGCGTAGATGAACGCGGCCAGCCAGCCCAGCTTGCCCATGAAGGGCGAGATCTCGCGCAGGTGCACCAGCGACCACAGATAGACGATCAACGCCGGCGCAACACCGAAGGAAACCATGTCGGAAAGGCTGTCGTACTCGGCGCCGAAAGCCGACTGGGTGTTGGTCAGGCGCGCCACGCGTCCATCCAGGCCGTCCAGCAGGCCGGCCAGGAAGATCGCGATCGCGGCGATCTCGAAGCGCGCGTTCATCGCCGCGATAATCGCGTAGAAGCCGGCAAACAACGCGGCGGTGGTGAACATGTTGGGCAGCAGGTAAATACCCTTGCGCATGTTCTTGCGCGTTTGTTTCGGATTAGCGTCGTCCATTGTTGTCTAGCGGGCGTCGGGCGCCTGCCCCTGGCATGCTAGTTCTTGGATTTGTCCACCAACGCGTTGGCGCTCAGCCACGGCATCATCGCGCGCAGCCTGGCGCCAACCTGCTCGATTTCATGCGCGGCGTTGTTGCGTCGTTCGGCCGTCATGCTCGGGTAGTTGGACTGGCCTTCCGCGATGAACTGCTTGGCGTAACTGCCGTTCTGGATATTTTCCAGACATTCCTTCATTGCCCAGCGGCTCTCCTCGTTGATTATTTTCTTGCCGGTGTGGTATTCACCGAACTCGGCATTGTTGGAGATCGAGTAATTCATGTTGGCGATGCCGCCCTCGTGGATCAGGTCGACGATCAACTTGAGTTCGTGCAGGCATTCGAAATAGGCCAGTTCAGGCGCGTAACCGGCTTCCACCAGGGTTTCGAATCCGGCCTTGACCAGTTCGATGGTACCGCCGCAGAGTACGGTTTGTTCGCCAAACAGGTCGGTTTCGGTCTCGTCCTTGAAGGTGGTTTCGATAATTGCCGTGCGCCCGCCGCCGATGCCGGCGGCATAGGACAGGGCCAGT
>JAOTUD010000603.1 GCA_029864065.1 Gammaproteobacteria bacterium
TCAACCAGCAGGAACTCGGCGCCGCCGAGATATACCTTCAGGAAGCGTTATACCTCGCGCTGGAGCACGATCACCTGGTCGGGGCCGCGCGCGGTTACCAATTGCTCGGGCAACTGAATATCCGTGCGCGCGAGCTGGCACGTCGCGCGTCGAATACCTACGATGAACTGTGGCAGGCGCGCAATTCGATCGCACGCGGATATTACCAGGGCGTCAACGACAGGCTGCAGGACGTCATCCGGCAAAATCTCGAAATCCGGCGCTATGGCGCCGCGGCGGACGCCTGGGAAGCGCTTGCCTCGCTGCACGCCCGGGTTAACGATGACTACCAGGCGCAACTGGCGCGTTTCGAGGCCGCGCGGTTGTTCGCGTCGACCGGCCAGATGGCGCAGGTGCAGCGGATTATCGACGGCGCCGATCGCCGCCTCATCAGCGATTCCGATTTCGCCGCGGTCAAGGGTGAAATCCAGATGCTGTTCGATGAACACCAGCAGGATTTGATCAAGACCTCGCAGGCGCGCGATTATCAAATGCTTTACCATCACTACCTGCGACAGGGGCAGCCGGAACGCGCCTGGGCGTTCAGGATCAAGGCCAGCGAGACGCTTACCGACACCAGCGACCGCGCCATGTACCAGCGCCAGGCCGATGTCATCGCGGTGCTTTACAGCTCCAATTTCGCGATGGACCGGGCGAAGAAATACCTGGACAAGGCGGTTGCCATTTACCGGGATAACGGCGCGTCCGAATCGCTCGAACAAACTCGCGAAATGGAATCGCTAATCTATTGACCACGAAGTTTCTGCATGGCTGACGGCAAGGAAACGGAATTCGATGCGCGCGATTTGCGTCGTGCTTTCGGCAATTTCGCCACCGGGGTAACCATCGTCACGACGCTGGACAGCGCCGGCGTTCCCTGCGGTTTTACCGCCAACTCGTTTACGTCGGTTTCCATCGATCCCCCGCTGTTGCTGGTCAGCATCGCCAGGTCCGCCTACGGTTGCGACATATTCACCGCGTCGCGCGGTTTCGCGGTCAATATCCTCGCCCAGAATCAGCGCAGCCTGTCGAATCGATTCGCCCGCGCCGGCACCGACAAGTTCGCCGATCAGCAGTGGCACGGCGCCGTGACCGGGTCGCCGATCATCGACAGGGTGGTGGCCTGGTTCGATTGCGAGCATTACGAGCAGGTCGATGCGGGCGATCACATCATATTGATCGGGAAGGTATTGCAGTACAGTTATAACACCCATGCGCCGCTCGGATTCTGTCGCGGCGCCTATGTTTCCTTCGGCCTGACGCCCGGCATGCTGCAGCTGGTCTCGTCGCCGGGGCGCCTCAGGGTGGGCGCTATAATCGAATCCGATGGCAAGATTCTGCTCGAGCGAAATCCCGACAGTGGCCAGTTGCTGCCGCCGAGTTCCGATACCGTCGGTAATGCCGGGACTCCGGGGAGTTTGCTCGGCAAACTCGCGTCCGCCGGGGTCGAGGTCGACCTGCCGTTTATCTACGCGGCATACCACGAGCATTCCGAAAGGTTCATTTATTACCTCGGTGAACTGGTCTCGCTCGACGACGCGATCGAAACCCGCACGCTGCATTTTTACGATTTCGATCACATCACCTGGGAAGAAATAAACGATGCCGCGATCATCTCGATGCTGGAGCGTTTCATTCGCGAAAAAAGACTCGGCAACTACAGTATTTACATCGGCGATCGGCAAAGCGGGGAAATTCACCCCGCCTGACCCGGCCGGCGTCGAAAAAAACCGATTAATAATCAATAATATTCGACTATCGGCTGTGTCGCGTTAAGGCAACGTGAAGTCGCTGCAACGCCAGACCCCATGCCACTTAAAACCTATTCTGCGCGTTCATGGTAGCCTCTGCGGGCGGCTACCGACTGTGTGAGGAATTGTAAATGACCGACTACGAAGACGACGACGAATACGAAGACGACCTGGATCTGCGCACCTTGCCGGATGACGAACTCGTCGAGCAGATGCACGATGATTTATACAATGGTCTGAAAGAAGAAGTCGCCGAGGGTACCAATATACTGCTGGAGCGCGGTTGGGACGCCAACAAGGTCCTGAACGAGGCGCTGGTCGCCGGCATGACCATCGTCGGCATCGATTTCCGCGACGGTATCCTGTTCGTGCCCGAGGTTTTGATGTCGGCCAACTCGATGAAAGCCGGCATGGCTATCCTCAAACCCCTGCTGTCGCAATCCGATGAGCCGACCGCCGGCAAAATGGTTATCGGCACCGTCAAGGGCGATATCCACGATATCGGCAAGAACCTGGTCTGCATGATGATGGAAGGCGCCGGTTTCGAAGTCGTCGATCTCGGAATCAACACGCCGGTCGAGCAGTACCTGGCCGCGCTCGAAGAGCACAAGCCGGAAATCCTCGGCATGTCGGCGCTGTTGACCACGACCATGCCTTACATGAAGGTCGTCATCGACACCA
>JAOTUD010000605.1 GCA_029864065.1 Gammaproteobacteria bacterium
GCCACCTGACAGCCGACTTTTTCAACAACCTCGGCTATGAAGCGAAGTCAGCCCGCCGCTGGCCTTGGTCCGCTCTTCCTCCAGCAGCAGACGTCCGGCCACGAACTTCCATTATTGGGGGTGGAGCGGAAGCACGTAAGGCCAGGCGTTTTCGTCTCAAGTTGACCCATAGGCGACATTCGGTTGAGTACACGATTCCACAGATGGGCACAGAATAGCAGTGCTCTCGCATGCTACTTTGCATAGGCATTTGATGTCGAGGGAGCGGCTGCTGTATTTGTGAACTGCGCTCTCTTGTTCAGCCGTTCAGATTCAATTCATGTCCGCTGGGCCGAGATGCTCCCTGATTTTCATGAGCAATCGTTCGAACTCGATCGGCTTTGTCTCGAAGTCATTGCAGCCCGCGGCAATACAGTTGTCGCGGTCGGACACCATGGCATGCGCCGTCAGCGCGATGATTGCAACGTCTTGGCCGAATGCTTGGGCGCGGATCCGCTGCGTTACGTCGAGCCCGTTCTCCGTGCCCAGTCCGATATCCATCAAGATCAGATCCGGGCACTCCGAATGCGCCATGGCGACGGCGGAAGCGGCGTCGACGGCGAACGCGACGTCAAACCCTCGGCGCTTTAATCGGCGACCCAACATGTCGCGATTGACCTCGTTGTCTTCCACAATGAGAACACGGGCCATGGCTGCAGTGTCCTCTGTTTTCCTCAGACAGTAAGGCCAGTAGTGCCGAGATCCTCAGCCTGCTGGATCGGCAGGCTGATCGTGAAACGGCTCCCTTTGTCGGGCTCGCTTTCCACGAGGAGCCGGCCACCTAGGAGTTCGGCAAAGTTCCTTGTGATCGTCAAACCCAGACCGGTGCCGCCGTACTTTGTCGGGACTTCCGCATCAGCCTGCGTGAATGGCTCGAGGATTTTGCTCAGCTGATCGGCATCCATACCGACACCCGTATCGCTGACAATGAAGTTGAGCCACCCTGCTGGTTCCTGCGTGACCTCCAGTCGCACTTCGCCGTCTCGAGTGAATTTCGCCGCGTTGCCGAGCAGGTTCAGCAGCGACTGGCGAAGCTTCTGCGTATCTGTGGTGAACGCCGCCACCGCGGCGGTTTTGGTGAGTTCAAAAGTGTTCCCCTTAACGGCAATAAGGGGCTGACCTGCCCCCACGGTTAGTGCCAACCGCTAGTTTAGACCATGCTCGGTATTTGACGAGCGGCGATCTGCCCGTAGCCCCTCGAGAGCGAAGGGCGGATCGGCGCGGTTTGGCAGGATGGTTTGTGGCGCGGGCGGTCTGTAGCCAAGCGCACTATGCGGCCTGACCGTGTTGTAGTGTTTACGCCATTGCTCGATCAGCACCTCGGCCTCCTTTAGCGTGTAGAAGATTTCACCATTTAGCAGTTCGTCACGCAGCTTGCCGTTGAAGCTCTCGTTGTAGCCGTTCTCCCATGGCGATCCCGGCTCAATGTAAAGCGTCTTTACGCCTACCCGCGGCAACCAGTCCCGAACTGCCTGGGCGGTGAACTCGCTGCCGTTGTCGGACCGGATGAAATCCGGCGCTCCATGCCGGGTGAACAGGTCGGTCAGGACCTGCAGCACGTCGCCGGAGCGAATGTGCCGATCGACTTCGATGGCAAGGCATTCCCGTGTGTATTCATCGATCACCGTCAGCATCCGGAAGGCCCTGCCGTCATGCGTGCGGGCCTGCACGAAATCATAGGCCCAGACATGGTTGCGCCAGCAGGGACGCAGGCGGATGCACGACCCATCGTTCAGCCACAGCCGTCCGCGCTTCGGCTGTCTTGGCGGAACCTTCAGCCCCTCACGCCGCCAGATGCGTTCCACCCGCTTGTGGTTCACATGCCAGCCTTCAGACCGCAGCAACGCCGTCACCCGGCGATAGCCGTAGCGACCGTACTGACCCGCAAGACGGATGATCGCCGCCGTCAACGGCGCCTCGTCATCACGAACGACCTGACGGTATCGCTGGGTCGACCGTGGCTGGCCGAGAACGCGACAGGCGTGACGTTCGGAAACACGATACATCGCCCGAACATGGTCCACGCATCTGCGACGACGCTCGGGGCTTACCAGTTTCCCTCGGCAGCCTCCTTCAGGATCAGCTTGTCCAGCGTCAGATCCGCAACAGCCTGCTTCAGGTAAGCATTCTCCTGCTCGAGCTCCTTCAGCCGGCGCGCCTGGTTCACCTTCAGCCCGCCATACTCCTTGCGCCAGCGGTAATAGCTCTGCTCCGAAATGCCAATCCGGCGACAGACCTCGCCGACCGTCTGGCCTTGCGACAGCAGGACCTCTGCCTCGCGCAGGTGATTGATGATCTGTTCGATCGTGAAACGTTTCCTCGGCATCCGATTGCTCCCTTCAATGCGATCCGGATGCCGATTCTCTAACTCAGCATCTGGATCCGGTTAAGGGGGGCAGGTCACCCGCGCCATGATTTCTTCGCTAGG
>JAOTUD010000059.1 GCA_029864065.1 Gammaproteobacteria bacterium
GCAGCGAATCCATGTAAACGGGGGAGTAACGCTTTTCGTAGAAAAACTCCTGCCACTGGCGCACCATGCCGAGGTAACGGTTGTTGAGATTGATGATCTTGATCGGGGTATCGTATTGCTGGCAGGTGGAAAGTTCCTGGATGCACATCTGGATACTGCCCTCGCCGGTGACGCAGGCGACCTCCTTGTCGGGGAAGGCGAGCTTGACCCCCATCGCCGCCGGCAGCCCGAAACCCATGGTGCCGAGACCGCCGGAATTGATCCAGCGGCGCGGCTCGTCGAAATGATAAAACTGCGCCGCGTACATCTGGTGCTGACCGACATCCGACGTGATATAGGCGTCGCCCCCGGTGACCTTGTACAGTTCCTCGATCGCTTCCTGCGGTTGTATCACCCCGTCTTTCTTTTCGTAGGCAAAGCTATCCTGCGCCTGCCAGGCCTTGATGGTTTTCCACCACGCATCGATGGCCTTCTGGTCGACCTTGCTCTCGTCCCTGTCGAGCAGCTTCAGCATTTCGGTTAAAACCTGCTTGGCGCCACCGACGATCGGGATATCGGCATTGATCGTTTTCGATATCGAGGCCGGGTCGATATCGACGTGGATAATTTGCGCATAGGGACAGAATTTGCTGATGACGCCGGTTATGCGATCGTCGAAGCGGGCGCCGATACAAAGCAGTACGTCGCATTCATGCATCGCCATGTTGGCCTCGTAGGTGCCGTGCATGCCGAGCATGCCGAGAAACAGTGGATCCGTACCAGGATAGGCTCCGAGGCCCATCAGGGTCTGGGTGATCGGAAGCCCTAGCTTGCGCACGAAATCCCGCAGTTGCTGCGACGCGTTGTCCATAATGACGCCGCCGCCGGTGTAAATCACCGGTCGCTTGGCGCTGAGCAACAACTCGACCGCGCGCTTGATCTGCCGCGGGTGACCCTTGAAGTTAGGATTGTAGGAGCGCATCTCGACCTTGTCGGGATACTGGTAGGGGATCTTGATATGCGGCGCGGTGATATCTTTTGGTATGTCAACCACGACCGGGCCGGGCCGGCCGCTGGTCGCGACGTAGAATGCTTTCTTCAGGGTTTCGGCGAGTTTGCTCAAATCCTTGACCAGGAAATTATGTTTGACGCAGGGCCGGGTAATCCCGACCGCATCGACTTCCTGGAAGGCGTCGCTGCCGATCGCGTGGCTCGGAACCTGGCCGGTAAGCACGACCAACGGGGTCGAATCCATGTAAGCGGTCGCAATCCCGGTAACCGCGTTGGTCGCCCCGGGTCCCGAGGTCACGAGGCATACCCCGGGCTTGCCGGTTGCCCGCGCGTAACCGTCGGCGGCATGGGTCGCGCCCTGTTCGTGGCGCACCAGTATATGTTTGACGTCATCCTGTTTTTGCAATGCATCGTAGATATGCAGCACCGCACCGCCTGGGTAGCCGAAGAGATACTCGACCCCTTCGTCTTTTAGAAACTGGATTATTATTTCAGAACCCGATAATTCCACGCTGACCTCTTTATCCTGCAAAACGACTGTTAGTTTGCTAATACCAAACCCAAAATTCTATTATGGTTAAATTACAAATGCACTAATAACAGCTTGGATTTATTGAAGAAATCGACAAAAAACCGGTAATTTCCCGGGTCCGGGCCGGGATTGGCGGAAAAACTTCGCGGGAATCAACGCGACAGGGCGGGGCGGCCGCGCCGACGCGATGGTCCGTGATCAGGTTTTCTTTAACAGAAATACGAATTTCCCGCCTTCCTCGGCGGAGGAAAGCAGGGGATTATTGGTCTGTTTCGAGAAAGCTTCGAAATCCTTTACCGAACCCTGGTCGGTGGCAATGACCTTCAGTATCTGCCCGCGTTCCATGCCGCCGAGTGCTTTCCTGGCGCGCAAAATTGGCAGCGGACAATTCAGTCCAGTAGCATCAAGTTCGCGGTCGAAATCCGCCATTTTGATCTCCGTAAGCCTGTGTAGCCGTAGCGACGAGGCATGCAGTTATATGCCAGACCAGGATTAAAGGCAAGCTAGTCGACCGCACCCTGGGGTTTCGGGTCCAGCGCATGACCGCCGGACGCCCACTTGACGACGCCGCCGCGCAAACTGATGACATTATTGATGCCCTGCTGGTTCAAAAACCGGCACACCTGGGCCGAACGGCTGCCGGTGCGGCAATAAATGACTATCTGCCTGGGCGACCCGGAGAAGTAATCGAGTTTAAGCGGCACCAGGTGCATCGCCAGGGTCCTGGCATTGGGCAGCACGCCGCGTTCGATCTCGGCCGGGGTGCGGATATCGAGCAGTTCGAAATGATCTTGTTTGCGCAACATCCGGTGAAGGTCTGAGACGCTGATTTCTTTTATTCGCGACATTAAAGTTTCAATTCTGGAACGATTACTGTACGACCGGGTCGATACTATTCTACTATAGCCGTGTTTCCAATCGAACAACTTCACATGTTACCAAGCTTCCGTCAATCGCAGGCACCCGGTTGTTCGGTCCTGTCCGTGATTGGTGTGATCCTTCTGCTGTTCTCGAGTATAGCCTACGCGGCCAGTTCGGAACTGCCGGAACTTGGCGAAAACGCGCTGCTCAATATCGAGCGGGAAACCAGCCTCGGACGATCGGTGTACGACAAGCTCATGGAGAACGGGCTGATCGAGACGCACCCGCTGCTGGACCGCTACATCAACGACCTTGGCTTCAGGTTACTCGCGGGACTCGACAACCGCGTGCGTGATTACCGGTTTTTTATCGTGCGCGATGATTCGGTAAACGCCTTCGCGCTGCCGGGCGGCTTTATCGGCGTCAACCGTGGCCTGATCATGCAGGCGCGCAGCCAGCATCAGCTTGCGTCGGTCGTGGCCCACGAAATAGCCCACGTGCAGCTGAGGCACGGGCTCGACCTGATGGAGAAAGGCAGCAAGATGAGCAATGCCGCGCTGTTATCGGTGCTCGCCGGCCTGCTGCTGGGTGGCGTGGATTCGCAGCTTGGCGCCGCGGTGCTGTACGGCGGCGCGGCGGGAGCCCAGCAGGCGATGGTCAACTTTACCCGCGAAAACGAGTACGAGGCAGACCGGCTCGGAATCGAGCTAATGCAAAACGCGCAGTTCGATCCCAACGGCATGGTCCAATTTTTCGGCATCATGGCGAACCTCTCCGGCAGTTCGGAACTGGGCAACATCGAGTATCTGCGCACCCACCCGGTCAACAATAATCGAATCGCCGAGGCGATGGGGCGGGTCAGAAATTCCAGCCTGCGCGTCGATCGGCTGGACGACTACCAGTTGTTCAAGGATTACCTGTTATACACCAGCAGCGATCACCTGGCCGACCAGGGGGGCAGTGAATACCTGCGGGCGCTGGTGCTGATGCGGGCGGCCAGGTACCAGGACGCCGATGCCAGGCTTACCGAGCTGTATAGCCACGATAATGAAAATATCTGGTACAGCATCGCATTTGCCGAGAACCTGGAGTATCTGCGGCGTGAAGAAGAGGCCGAGCTGGTTTATCGCAGGCTGCTGGATATCTTTCCGGAAGACTACGTGCTTTCGATGCGGTTGCTGCGCCTGCTCAGGCTTGAGGGCCGCAATCAGTCGGCCCTGGTCATTGCGCGCAGCCTGGAAAACCAGTTCCCGGAAGACAAGCAGGTGTATTTCGAGCTTTCCGAGATTTACCAGGCGCTGCAACGGCCGTCGCTGCAGATGATGGCCCAGGCCGAGTTCCACCGTATCGCGGGCAACCCGAAGCAGGCCATCCGGCTTTATGACCAGGTGCTCGATTCACCCGATACGGACATCGCGACAGAATCCAAGGCGCGCGAAAAACGCCTGCAGCTGCTGCAACAGCAAAAATAACGAACTGCTTTCAAGCTTTGCCCTTCGCCGCCGATACAGGGTCTGCGGGGTAACCCGGTTTTTTTGGCAGGTGGTCGATTATGAAACGCAGAACCTTATTGCAGGCGGGTATCCAGGTAAGCCTGGGCGCAATCCTGTTTCCGCGCGCCGCAATCGGCGCCTACCCGAGCGGGGCTTTTCTGGCAAAAGAATTACCGCAGGCCCTGCGTGAAGCCTTCGGCAGCGCCGACATCGGTGACAGCGACAAGATCGAGATCGAGGCCCCCCTTATCGCGCGCGATCCCGGCATGGTGCCGGTCAGGATCAGATCGGGCTTCGCCAACACCGAATCGATCGCGATCGTCGTGGCCAGCAACGAGTCGCCGTTTACCGCTCATTTCAGGCTGTACGAATCGCAGGATTTCGTGTCGACTCGCGTGCGCATGGCCGCAACCGGTGATCTCGTGGTAATCGTAAAAGCCGATGGCGTGCTGCACGCCAACCGACGGCCGGTCAGGGTAGGCCGGAACAGCTGCGAGGTTTGAGCATGGGCGCTTCGATCAAGATACGCGCGCACGAGATCGACGGTCAGGTGACGGTCAAGAGCGTCATCAATCATCCGATGGAAACCGGTGAGCGAAAAATCAGGAAAACCGGCAGGAAGATACCCCCGCATTACATCAGGGAAATCATCGTCAGCCGCAACCGTCGTATCGTCATGGAAGCCTTCTGGGGTAAATCGATCTCGAGAAATCCGTACCTGTCGTTTCAGATTGCGGGTCGCAAGGGCGACGCCATCACCATTTCCTGGCTCGACAACCGCGGCAACTCCGACACCGCCACCACCCAGGTCCGCTAGGTTCTCCCGATGTCATCTCTGTTGCGGGGACACAATACTTAATTCTCCGAATTAAGTATTGTGTCCCCGTAATTATGAAATACTCCGCTGCGGAGCGGTTTTCTTGTTAGAATCCGCGGACTTTTTGTGACGGTAATCGACGAGTGTTTATCAATTTCCAGGCGCTAGGCTGTCGGCTCAACGAGGCCGAACTCGAAACCTGGGCCGGTCAATTCATGCAGCACGGGCACCAGGTGACCAACGATGCCGGCGAAGCCGACGTCGTGGTTTTCAATTCCTGCGCGGTTACCGCCCGGGCCGATCGAAAATCGCGGCAGCAGATCGGCCGCCTGCAGCGCGCCAATCCCGATGCTCGCCTGGTGGTCACCGGCTGTCATGCCAGCCTGCAGCCGGACGCGGTGAAAAACTACCTCGGTGTCGACCTGGTGATCGATAACCAGTCCAAGGAACAGCTGGTCGAGCGGACCCTGCGGCTGATTGGCGATGAAGCGGGAGCGGGCGCTAGCGTCGAGCCGAACTTCGACGACGCGCTCAATGCCCTGCTGCTGCGCGGCCGTCACCGCGGTTTCATCAAGATTCAGGACGGCTGTCGCTACCGCTGCACCTACTGTATCGTTACCCTGGCAAGGGGGGACGAGCGCAGCCGCGGCGAAGCCGAAATCCTGGCCGAGATCAGGCGCCTGCACCGACAGGGCGTGCAGGAAATCGCGTTGACCGGGGTGCATGTCGGGGGGTATGGCAGCGATATCGATTCTAGCCTCTACCGGCTGCTGAGCGAGATTCTCGAATACAGCGACATCCCCAGGATCCGGCTTGCGTCGGTGGAACCCTGGGATCTGCCCGACCATTTCTTCGGTCTTTTCAACGATCCGAGATTGATGCCGCATATGCACCTGCCGATCCAGAGCGGCTGCGATTCGGTGCTGCGGCGCATGGCGCGGCGTTGCAAGACCGGCGAGTTTGCGCGCCTCGTCGAAAAGGCCCGCAGCGCGGTACCCCTGTTCAATATCACCACCGACCTGATCGCCGGTTTCCCGGGCGAAAGCGAACAGGAATGGCGGCAGACGATGAAATTTATCGAACGGGTCGGCTTCGGGCATATACATATTTTTCCATTCTCCGCGCGCGCCGGCACCAAGGCGGCACGCCTGCCCGGGCAGGTCGACGGCGCCACCAAAAAGGCGCGCAGTCGCGAAATGCACGAACTGGCGGCGCAACTCAAGCGCCGCGAACTGCGCCGGCACCTGGGTGACCGGGCGCAGGTCCTGTGGGAGCGACAGTCCGGCGGCGACGGAACGCAATGGACCGGGTACACCCCGCATTACCACAAGATCGTTTCCCATGATCCGGGGCTTCGTGCATCCAGCATCAGCACGGTGACCATCGACGCCGTTTCCGCCGATGGGTCCATGCTCGTCAATCAGGCGCTTCAAGCCCAGGTAACGCTTGCCGACCTCGCACGCCATGCCGCGCGAGGTTAGATCGTCGAACTGCCTCATCCTGCAGCAGCAGGATGACGAGCGGGAACTGAAGCGCGAATATTTCGACGTCGCTTACTGGCAGGGGCGACCCGGATACAGCGCCATCGGCGGCGGCAGGGGCGGCAGCGTTCGCATCGAACTGGACGGCAACAGCGCGGTGTTGCGCCAGTATCATCGCGGCGGTCTGATCGGCAAGATGCTAACCAACCAGTACCTGTGGATGGGCAGGAAAATGACGCGGCCCTGGCGCGAATGGAGTATCCTCGAGCGCGCCCTCGGTGCCGGTTTACCGGTACCGCAACCGATCTCCGCCTGCGTTTGCCGCTCGGGTCTGTGTTACCGCGCGGCGATAATTATCAGCTACCTCGAGGATACCGAGACGTTGACGCAGCGCCTCGAGCGCGATGGGCTGGAAGCGGCAGGCTGGCATCGGCTCGGCTTGCTGCTGAAGCGGATGCACGCAGAAGGCATACGCCATGTCGACCTCAACTCCGACAACATACTGATCGACTCGCGCAACCGGTTTTCGCTGATCGACTTCGACAAGGCGCGAATCATGAAGCAGGTCGATGACTGGCAATGGCGCCCGCTTTACCGCCTGCAGCGGTCGATCGAAAAGAGAAACCGCAGGCGCAGGCTGAATTTCACGGAGGACGACTGGCAGGCACTGATGGACGGCTACCAATCCTGAAGCCGGCGCGTTTTTGCCTGACCCCGTTATTGGCAGCCGGTACCATTTACGGCGAGTTCGGCTGCTGCCGCAGGTAAGGCTCGATAGCCGCCAGGTATTGCTGAACGATATCCGGCTGTTGCGCGAGCCGCGAGCGGGCCTCGCGTCCGAGCGCCTCGACGCGAGCGGGATGCGCGCGCAGCTCGGCGATGGCGCGCCAGCAGTCGACCATGTCTGCAACCTGTAAAACCCCGCTACCGGGGCCGAGCAGCTCGATATCCTCGGCAATATTGGCGTCGGACGGGCCGGTTATGATGGCGCGCCCGAGGCTCGCCGCTTCGATCAGGTTATGCCCGCCGGTGCTATCGAAAGATCCACCCATCACGACGATGCTGGCGTGTGCCAGCAGCGGTTTGAGCTCGCCCAGCGTGTCGGCCAGGTAGACCTCGGTGCCCGGATCGAGCGGTTGCGCCTTGCTGCGTACCGAGCAGCGCAGGCCCAGGCGCTCGATCTGGGTTCGAATCGACGCGCCGCGATCAGGATGCCGCGGCGCGATCACCAGCAGGATGCCCTCGAGTTCGGCGGGGCGGGTCTCCAGGAACTGTTGCTCCTCGCCGGCGTGGCTGGAGGCGAGGAGCAGGTAATCGCGTTCGATCAGGCGCTCGTACTGCTGCGCCGCCTCGATCAGCGATTTGAGATTACCGATGATCCTGATCCGCTGCGCGCTCGCGCCGAGGCTTAGCAGCGCGTCCCGATCGCGCTCGCTACGGGTTAGAATTAGATCGAAGTAGCCCAGCGTGGACGCCAGCAGGCGGCGAATATAATTACCGGCGTCCAGCGACTTGCGCGACAGCCTGGCGTTGACCAGCAGCAGCTTTATGCCGCGCTTGCGCGCCTGGAATAGCAGTTCCGGCCATAGCTCGGTTTCCATCACCAGCCCGAGCTTTATCGAATGCCGGAAGAAAAATCGAGCGCATTGCCACCCGTTTTCTGGCGGAATAACACCGCTCGATACGCTGTCGCCGAGGTCGCGACGGATGGCCTGGTAGCCGCTCGCGGTAAAACTGGTGAACAGCACTTTTTCCCCCCGTTCGAGCAGCGCACGCACCAGCGGCGTTACCGCCCGAACCTCGCCCACCGACGACGCGTGCACCCAGACCTGGTTTGCGGCGGCGCTGTGAAAGCCAAACAGCCGCATCGACAGGTAGTTCGACAGCCGATAGGTCAGGCCATGTTTCACCCCGTGCACGATCCAGAACAGGTATAGCGGCAGCTGCAGCAGTCGATATCCGGTTCCCGGCGATTCCGGACGGTATTGCGCGCTCATGAGTAAAAGGGTGGATCACCCGGGGGGCGGGTCTTGAAGCGCTGGTGGATCCACATGTAGTTTTCCGGGAATAAGCGAACGTATTTCTCGATCGAAAGATTGATCGCGGTGGCGTCCTCGAGATCGTCGCCGCTCGGAAAGTCCTGCAGCGGGGCATCGATTCTTAGAATATACCCGGAGCCATCGGGTTTGCGTTCCGGGTAATACGGCAACATTGCGGCGCCTGACGACTGCGCCAGCCGCGAGCTCGCGGTGATGGTCGCGGTTGCGATACCCATGAAGGGGGCGAACACGTTGCGTTCGCGCCTGAAATCCTGATCGGGTGCGTACCAGGTCGGGATTTTCTGCCTGAGGCCCTGGATCAACTGGCGCGTGTTCTTGCGCGACACCGTGTTGACGAAGTAGCTGCTGCGTTTGGTAAACAGGTAGCTGTCGAACAGTTCGTTGCGTTGGGTGCGGTACATGACCTGCACCGGGTAAAACAGCGCCAGCAGCCGGGCGCCGATTTCCAGGCTGGTAAAGTGACCAGTCAGCAGGATCGCGCCGCGGCCGCTATCCAGCACCGCGTCGAGATGTTCGCGGCCCTCGATCTCGACGATCGACTCGAGCTTTGCCGCCGGCCACCACCAGCATAGCGCCATCTCGATTATCGATATCCCGATATTCCGGTAGCAGGCCAGCTTGATACGATTCCTTTCGTCGAGCGACTTGTCGGGGAAGCAGCGCGCCAGGTTGGTATCGACGATACGCTGGCGCGATCCGGTGATCAGGTAAATAATGCGGCCGAGGGAGTGGCCGACCGCCAGTGCGGCACGCAGCGGCAGCAGCGCCGCCAGCCGCAGCAGCCCGATGATGCACCACATGGGCCAGAATCTTGGGGAGTAGTAATCGCTCGCTTTGAATAGTACGGAGCTTTGTTTGCCCATCGATTACTGAGGGATCAACCAGCGGTTGATCGCGAACAAATCGTCTTCCTGCAGAATTCCGGCCGCCTGTTTCAGCCTCAGGTTGTTGAGCAGGAAATCGTAGCGCGAGCTCGCGTAGTCGCGCTGCGCGCGGTAGGTTTCGCGCAGCGATACCAGCACGTCTACCGAGGTGCGCGTACCGACCTCGAAACCGGCCTGGGTCGCTTCGAGCGCGATATTGCTCGAATCGAACGCCTGCTTGAGCGCGGCGACCTGGCTGATGCCGGATACCACGTCCAGGTAGGCGATACGCGACTGCTGCGACGCCAGCCGGTTCTGCAGCAACAGCGTGTTTTGCGCGGACAGGTATTGCGATTCGGACTGGGCCTGTTCGGCGCTGATGCGCCCGCCGGTGTAAAGGGGTATTTCCAGCTCGATGCCGACCGTCAGATCGTCCTGCTCCGAGTCCCCGAGCAGGTCGTCGTCGACGTCCCGGTCGGCATAGGTTGCAAACAGATCGACCGTGGGGTAGCCGCTACGCGATTTCTTGTCGCGCTCGAACCTCGCTGCATTGAGATCCTGTTGCGCGGCGATCAGGTCGCGGTTGTTCTTGAACGCCAGTTCGACCCAGGAAGCGGCATTCGCCGGATCAGGCAACGACAGGGTAAGCTTTTCACCGAGGCGCGCGAGATTTCTGATCGAGGTTTCGCCGGTGATA
>JAOTUD010000607.1 GCA_029864065.1 Gammaproteobacteria bacterium
GGCGATTTGACGTGAGCGAGCGTTGCGCTGGGCTGGATTGGTGTTATTCGTCAGGGCCAGGCTCGACGAGTTTCGCGCCCGGGCCATTATCGGTTTTCTACCGCTTGCCGTGGACTGGTTAATTGCTTTCGACCTTTTGTTATTGAAAAAAATTAGAATAAATAAAAAAGATTTAAAAACATGTATTTATAGAATAAAGTTGATGTAAATTATTATAAATGAATTCAAATTTACGTTTCAAATCGGCATGCAAAAGGTATAGAGTTCGAAAAAATATCCGCGCTAGCCATCGCGGCATAACGTAAAAAAATATAATCGGGGTGAAAGTCGATGGATCGGCACAACCACACAACCAGGGCTGGAAGCAGGGGATGTCTTGCCGTTTTTTGCTTCGCATTTTTCGCAGCGCGGGTATTTGCGGCCGGTGTTGAACCCGACGGCGCGACCAGCACAACCCTCGATACTGCGCAGAACGGCATTCCGGTCGTTAATATTGCCAATCCCAACTCCCGTGGCCTGTCTCACAACAGCTACAACCGCTTCGATGTCGGTAGCCCCGGGTTAATCCTCAACAACGCCACCCAGAATATTGTAGGTACCCGGCTCGGCGGCCAGATTTTCGGCAACCCGGGACTCGACGCGCCGGCCAGGTTGATCCTGAACGAGGTCACCGGCGCCAACCGCAGCGTGTTGAACGGATATACCGAGGTAGCCGGGCAGGGCGCCGACGTCGTCATCGCCAACCCGAACGGGATCTCGGTCAACGGCGCCGGTTTCATCAACGCGCCGCGCGTGACGCTGACCACGGGCGTGCCATCGATCGATGGACCTGGCAATCTCGCCGGATTCAACGTCGGCGGCGGCGACATCACGATCGACGGTGCCGGCCTCGATACCGGGCTGCAGGATTCGACGTCGATCTATGCTCATTTCCTGAACCTGAACGCAAAGCTTCACGCGCAGGACCTCGACATCGCGCTCGGCAGGAACCATATCGATTACCCGGGCCGCAAGATTGTCAGCCGCGGTCGAGGTTCATCCGGTCGCTTATTGCTCGATTCGTCCGCGCTAGGCGGCATGTATGCCAACAAGATCGTGCTGGTCGGCACCGAGAAGGGTCCTGGCATGAACCTGCCCCCGGAAGTCATAGCGTCGGGCGGAGATATCCAGGTTTCCAGCGACGGCCGGCTGGTTTTGCACAAGATCGATGCAGGCGGGCAGATCCGGCTGCAGGCCGGGCAGGGCATCGACAGCGACGCCACGGTTTTCGCGGCCGGCGACATTGCTATAGCAGCCGGTGCGGCGCTCGCCATCGAATCTGGCATGATCGCGTCGAGCGGTGAAATAGCGATCCAGGCAAACCGGGTCAGCAATGACGGAGCCCTGATCGCAGGTCTCGGCGCAGACGGGCAGATGAATGATCGCGGCAATATCGGCGTCCTGGCCGGGGAGCTATCGAACCGTGGTGAAATCATCAGCACCGGCGCGCTCGCTGTCAACGCAATCGACTTCGGCAACCAGGGATTGATCAGCGCCGCCGCCGATCTGACGCTGACAGCGGATACCCTGGTCAACGAAGCGACGCTGTTTTCCGCCGGGAATGCGCGGCTATTGGTGCGAAACGATCTCGGCAACCAGGCGGGCGCCTCGATTTTTAGCAGAAACAACCTGCTGCTGGCGGCTGATCTACAGTTCGACAAGACCGGCAACATCACCAATGAGCTGGGCCTGATCCAGAGTTTGCGGGGCGATATCGATATCCACGCCGCGCGCTTCGAAAATACCGGTGTCGCCGACCTCGACTACGAACTGATTTATTACGATCTCGGTAACGGTCGCGAGGCAGGCAGCCTGGGCGCCGCGATGACGATAAACCTCGCCTACGACTCGGGCTATACGAAGCATAATCACGAAGCGCGTAATCGCTGGATCAGGGAGGTTCTTGATCGCCTCGAACGACAGGCGCCGCTGCTTTACCAGGCGAACGCCGGCAGCATCAGCAATTACCTGTGGGCGAGGTTTCCGGCGATCGAAACCCGGCTGGTGGATCACTCGACCTCCACGCCCGCCTATCTTGACAGCGGCGGGGATTTGAACCTGGATGTGGGACTGTTTATCAACCAGGATTCGGTGACCGCGGCCGCGCGGGACATCAATTTCGGTATTTCGGAGGACTACCGGAACGTCGCCTCATCGGTAACCGAGAGCGTCGTCGATTACCAGTATTTCACCCGGGCTCACCATTCGCGCAGGAAGTGGACCAGCGAAGACAAGTATTCGTCGCATGGCAGCAGCTACTATCTTCCGGTCGCGCGCAGCGAAACCGTCAGCGCCAACACGGTGACCCATGCGGGCCGGACCATCGACGGCGCGATTGGCGGGCAGGCTGTCAACGCGGGTGTCCTCGATGGATCTTACCAGCCCGCGAGCGAAATCGATCCGTCCGAGTTTACC
>JAOTUD010000608.1 GCA_029864065.1 Gammaproteobacteria bacterium
GAGTATTTCCACAACCAGTCGAGGTTCCATAACGCACTGCTGCAACGGGAACGCTTCTTCCAATCGGACTTTTTTTCGCAGCGCTTCGAGAAACAGGCGCGCGACAACGTTTCCAGATATCTTACCATCATCGAGAGTCGGGACTAGCGCCTGAGCACGACGCGACGTCATGTCTGCGCCTGATCCAGAATGTATATTCGGACCGGCCGATTCAGTCCACGCACCGCCACTTCGCCGAGCTTACGGAAGTCGAAGCTTCGCTGCGGGATTTGCACCAGCGTACTATCCGACAGGATGATACGCGTGCCGTATTCCTTGTAGAGCTGCTCGAGGCTCGTTGTCAGGTTGACCTTGTCGCCATGCACGGTATAAGCCGGCCGGGTTTCCCGAACCGACCAGGCCGCCGACCACGAGGTGGGCAGGTGGCTTGCGATCCGGATCATGAACAATTAGTCGCGATTGATTTCGAGAAACTTGCGCCAGACGTCAATTCGTTCGTCACTGATTTCGGCGGGGACACACTGGCCACTCGATTCGACCGGCTCGCGCGCGGTCGGCAGCAAGGGCACTCGCAGCTGCTACCGCTGGACTCGTAACAGGTGCCGCACTGCGGCCACTGGTACTGGTATTTCGAGGTAGGGACGAGGTCCCGCAGGCTGCCTCCATCGGTCGGTATCGGGTTCGGCAGTCACGGCCATATCGACATGATCGCCTCGCCGGAAAATATGCGGTTACGGAATACTTCGCGCGTCGATGGTGCGCTGTAGAGATTCATTCTGGGTTCGAGTCAACCGTCGTGAAGCAGCGCCACCACGTCGATCTGCTCGGTGCTTTTAGCGGCGGACCGGAGCAGGATTTCCAACGGGCCTGCCATCGCGCAGGAGCCGCAGGCCGGGATCGACGCTGGAAGACTCGTCGATCAACGCGGGCACCGGGCCAGGTTGCAACATGAAATCGACCACCAGCTCGATTACCTTGAGCAAGGGCGACTAATCGGTATTGGCGACGATGCGACACTCCTCGGACGACCGTCCTTGGCGGGCTATTTCGCGCAAGTATTAAGTTATTTTTTACAGTAATAGCCCATATACCAGGCCGCAAAGAGCTGCAATCCTCGTTCGATCGAAATCGTCGGCCGGTAGCCAGTGTCCGCCGTCAACGAGGCAATGTCGGCGTAGGTATCCTCGACATCGCCGGGTTGCGCCGGCAGCAATTCCCTGGCGGTGGTTTTACCGAGGGCCTGCTCCATCAACTCGACGTAACGCATCAGGTCGACGGGTTCGCCACGGCCGATATTGTAGATACGCCAGGGCGCGCTGCTGCTGGCGGGATCGGGATGCGTGCCGCACCAGTCGGGATTGCCCCCGGGCACCCGGTCGAGGCAGGCGACTACGCCGACGATGATGTCGTCGATATAGGTAAAATCGCGTCGATGCCGCCCCTCGTTGAACAGCTTGATCGGTTTGCCCTGCATGATCGCGTCGGCAAACAGTATCGGCGACATGTCGGGCCTGCCCCAGGGGCCATAGACCGTGAAGAAACGCAGCCCGGTGCATGGAATCCGGTAAAGATGGCTGTAGCTATGCGCCATCAGTTCGTTCGCCTTCTTGGTCGCGGCATATAGCGATATCGGGTGATCGACGTTATCGGCGGTGCTAAACGGCATGCTGCGATTGGCGCCGTAAACCGAGCTCGACGACGCGTAAACCAGATGCCCCGTCGCGTGATGCCGACAGCACTCGAGCAGGTTGCCGAACCCGACCAGGTTGCTGTCGATATAAGCGCGAGGATTCTGCAGCGAGTAACGTACGCCGGCCTGCGCCGCCAGGTTTAACACGCGTTCGAAACCGTGCCGCGCGAAAAGACCCTGCAGCGCGTCCGCGTCGGCGATATCCAGCCTGACGAACTCGAAATTAGAGTAATTCTCGAGCTGGGCGAGACGCGCCCGTTTCAGCCCGACATCGTAGTATCGATTCAGGTTATCGATACCGACGACATCGTCGCCGCGCTCGCATAATTTTTGGGCGAGAGCATGGCCGATAAAGCCAGCCGCACCGGTAACCAGCAGTTTCATGTTGCTCCAGTCGATCAGCGCTGCCGCGCGTGTTAAACCTGGCGCCTAACCGGGGAGGACTTTATGCCGAGACGCCTGATCGGGCCTAGCCGGTGCGCTAGCAGGATTATTGCGATAATCGCATAAATAGCGGGTTCGAGATAGTCGGCCTTGACCAGCCACAGAAAGTGCAGCACGCCGAGCACAATGATCAGGTACACGAGTTGATGCAGGGTTTTCCATTTCCTGCCCAGGCGCCGGATCATCGCCTGGCTGGACGTGATTGCCAGCGGAGTCATCAACACGAAGGCGCTGAAGCCGAGCGTGATATACGGTCGCTTGACGATATCCTCGATCATCCCGCCCGGGTCCAGCGAATGATCGGCGACGAACCAGATCA
>JAOTUD010000610.1 GCA_029864065.1 Gammaproteobacteria bacterium
CAGCGCGCGCGTGGTATGACCTGCGTAACAATGGTAGTAGGCGAGCCGGCGAGCCTGCTCGGCGATCGCGTCGGCGACCTCGGTGCGGCCGTAGCCGATGTTGACGCAGTAGAGCCCGGCAAAGCCGTCGATCGAGGTCCTGCCGTCGGCATCGGTAATGCGTATCCCCTGCCCGCTTTCGACGATGCGCGGACCGCCCGTCTCGTCCGCCTCGAAGGCGCGCATCGGGGTAAACGGATGCAGCGTTGCCGCGCGATCCATCTGCGACAGCGTCTCGAGGGAAGACTCGTCGTTGCTGCTCTGGTTCGAGTTGTGATTAGTGCTCATCGGAGTATCCAGGGTTTAGTGTTTGAATTTGAAAGAATCGATCCTGCTTGGCTCAGGTCGGGATTGCATCATGTCGACCGTAAATCCACTTCATTCGATCACGACAAGCCCGCGGTGGACGTCGCACAGGCGTTCGCCGCCGCGGTCGGTCACGACAAACGGCTCCGACACGGCGGCACCGAAATTATCCAGCCAGACGCCGGACTGAAAATGAAAACACATACCGTTTTGCAATTCGGTCTTGTCTCCGGGGCGCAGGCTGGCGGTTCTCTCTCCCCAGTCAGGCGGGAAATTCAGGCCGATGGAATAACCGACGCGGCTCTCCTTGCGATAACCGTTTTTATTCAGCACCTTCTGCCAGACGGCCTCGACCGCTTCGCAGCTGACTCCAGGCCTTGCTGCCTCGAGCGCGGCGTCGACGCCCTCGACGATGACCTGCGTGAGGCGCTCGATTTCCGCGGGCGGCTGACCAAGGTGCATGGTACGGGTCAGCGGCGCGTGATAGTGACGCCGCGCGGCGCCGATTTCCATGACCACCAACTCGTTGTCGGGCAGCGCTTCGTCGCTCCAGGTCAGGTGCGGCGTGCTGGTGCCATCGCCGACCTGTATCAGCGGGCACAGGCTGGTGTAGTCGCCGAACTTGCCCTCGAGACCCAGTACCTGCGCCTCGTATACCGCCGCGATGATCCGGTTCTGCGGAATACCTGGTTCGAGCATGTCGATCACCCGGTTCATCGCCAGGCTGCAAATCTCGCCGGCTTCGCGCATGTAGACCACCTCCGCCTCGGACTTGATCAACCTGACCCAGTTGACCAGCTCGCGGTTGTCGGCGATATGCGCATCCGGCAAACCATCGACGAGGTGCCGGTGAGCGCGTGCAGTGTAATAATGGGCGTCGAGTTCGACCCCGATAGACGCGTCGGCCCAGCCGCGCTGCCTGACGAGGTCGCTGAGTTCATCGTAGGGGTGTTTGCTCGGGTGGTGCACCAGCGGTTCCGAAAACGAAACGATGTTGTGCGCCGGCAAGTCGGTGGTGATATGCGCCGATTTCGCATCCTGCGCGCGCCCGAACCAGATCGGCGCCGGCTCGTCGACATGAACCAGCAGGCATTGCGGCGTGTAAAAAGACCAGCCGTCGAATCCGCTCAGGTAACACATGTTGGCCGGGTCCTGGCATATGATCAGGTCGAAGCCGGCCTCGCGCATGCGCGCCTTGACCCGCGCAACGCGATCTTCGTATTCACTTATCTCAAACGATTTCTGGTACAGCAACTGTTTTTCCCGGTTAACCGCGATAAAAATATCATCCTGACCCGGATCCCGTACAACTTTATCGGTTGCGGATGCCACCATACCCCGCACGACTCCGGGTGCCGGCGCATTCGGCTTTACCAGGGTCACCTTTACAATTGGCAGGATCACTGTCAACCAAAATTCCGTTTTTCAACCCGGAAAAGGATAAAGCTTTGACCGGGAATCGGGTTGTCGGTTAGATTGCGTGGATCATCAACACGCATTCTCCTGGGGAGAAAAATTATGTCATCGGGCAATGAAGATCAGAATCTCGCGATATTCTGCGATTTCGAAAATATCGCGCTGGGCGTCAGGGACGAGAAGATGGATAAATTCAATATCAACCTGATCCTCGAACGCCTGCTGGTCAAGGGCAGCGTGGTTTTCAAGAAGGCCTATTGCGACTGGGAGCGCTACAAGGAGTTCAAGGCGGTCATGCACGATGCGGCCTTCGAACTCATCGAAATCCCGCATACGCGCCAGTCGGGTAAGAACTCGGCCGATATCCGCATGGTGGTCGACGCGCTCGACCTCTGCTACACCAAGGAGCACATCGACACCTTTGTTATCATCAGCGGCGACTCGGACTTCTCGCCGCTGGTCAGCAAGCTGCGCGAGAACAACAAGGTCGTCATCGGCATCGGGGTCAAGAGCTCGACCTCCGATCTGCTGATGAACAATTGCGACGAGTTCATTTTTTACGACGACCTCGCCCGCGACGAGGAATCGAGCAAGCAACGCAAACGCAGGCGCAAACCGGCGGCGAAGAAAAAAGCAACCAGCAAGGATGACGTGAAGCCAAAGGAAAAAGAATCGGCCGACGATGACAAGA
>JAOTUD010000609.1 GCA_029864065.1 Gammaproteobacteria bacterium
CGCCAACGAGCGCGACGGCGAAATCATGTTTTACGATGTCAACCGCGCCTGGCTGCCGCGCGAGGCGATCACGGTGATGAATGCGATCGACGGGATCACCTCGTGGTTCGAGCAGCCCTGCGAAACCCTCGACGAAATCGCGCAGGTACGCAGGCAGACCTGTTACCCGATCGGCGTCGACGAAGGATTGCATACGATGGACGACCTGATTCGGATCCAGCGCGACGGCGTCGCCGAACTGGTCAATATCAAGATCAACCGCGTCGGCGGCCTGACGAAGGCGCGGCGGCTGCGGGACTTTTGCCTCGCCACCGGCATCACGATGCTGATCATGGACACCGGCGGCACCGTGGTATCCGATACCGCGGTCGCGCATTTCGCGCAGGCGATTCCGGCGCCGTCCTGTCTGGGGGTCTGGTCCTGCCAGGAAATGGTCAGCGTCGACCCCGCGCCGGGGCGGGGCGTGCGCAACGTCGACGGCTGCTTCAGCGCGCCCGACTTGCCGGGGCTCGGCGTCGAACCCGATCTCGCGCTGCTGGGAGACCCGGTTGCGATTTATGCGCAGGGCGCCGCCTGATTTAACCGGCCCGGCACATCCTGATTTGCCGCCCGGCCGGAAAATTGATGCAAACAGACATACTGATCGTGGGCGCCGGTCTGAGCGGCCTGACACGTGCTTCCGCGCTGGCGCGGCGTGGTGCTTTCGCGCCTGGCTGCTGGAGCAGGCGCGGGCCGCGGATCGATTGCCGGATTGAAGCCGTCTCCTTGCTAGACTGATTGCCAGACGCGGTAGAGTTTCGGATCCGCGAGAATATCGCGCAGCGCATCGTGCAGGATGGTCGCCCAGCGCTCGGCGCCCTCCTCGGTGTTGACCAGGTCCTGGCGTATCTCGATCGAGACGTGGGGCAGCCCGGTCGTCTCGGCGTGATGGTCGATCGTGTAATCGGCGGGGTGCCTGCCCGAGTAGGGCTCGTTGTCGCCGATGTTAAAGCCGCCGGAATTGGCGCGCAGGTTTTCCATCAAGGGTATCGGGATGCGCGGATCCTTGTCCCACAGAATGCCGGCGTGCCAGGGGCGCGATAATCCCGCCATTTGCGGCGTGAAACTGTGGATCGCGATAAACGCCGGCACGATGCCGCCTTCCCTGAAGCGATGCAGCATCGTATCGATGGCTTTTCGATAAGGCGTGTAAAAGCAGTGAACGCGCTCGTTACGTTGCGCCTCGGACAGATTCTGATTACCCGGGATAACGGTGTTGTCGCTGATCTCCGGCATCAGGCTGGGGTCCTCGAGGCTGCGGTTCAGATCGACGACCAGACGCGAATAGCCCGCCAGCACCGCCGGTGCATCGAGATGCTCGGCCAGGTGATGGACCAGTTTTCGAGTGCCGATATCGTAAGCGATATGCTGCGTGAGCGCGCTTGCATCGAGGCCCAGGTTTTCCAGCGATTTCGGTATTACGTTACTCGCATGGTCGCCGACCAGCAGCAGGCTGGCCTCGCCCTGGTCGTTGATAATCGTATAGGGAGGGGGGTCGTCGGGTCCGATCATTGCAGCGTCACTGGTTGTCATTCAGGCAAGAGTTCTTCGTATTCTCGCGAGAGGTTGTGCGAGAACGGGAAGCATAAAGGCTCGGTGCGCGATGGTCCAGTAACCAGCGCTAACCCCTGTTCCGATCGAGCCCGCGTCCCATTAAATAATTATGGTCATGGAAAGCATATAGCTGCTGGTCCGGCGACTTTCCTGACGGCTGCCTTCATCGGCCATGATTCGACGTTCAATGAAGTCGTCCCCGCGAAAAGTTCCCCCGGCCTTGAGCCGGGGCGGGGATCTTGAAATGGTGGCAATTCATAAGATTCCCGCTTGCGCGGGAATGACTGTCTTGTTTGGCGGCTTCGGTGGCCGAGTTGGATCGCTTTTCACCGCTGATTATTGGTAACCTGCTTCAATTCGATTTGGATATGATAAAACCACCCCATACCGGGTCGCTGAGACCGGGCAGATCGATTTCCTGATTTCGACCTCGAAGAAAAACGCTGAGCTGTAAACTGGATTCAAATTCATAGGTATAACCAAGCCATACTTCGGCGATTAATTCTTTCAGTTCATCGCGATCATAGGTTACTTCACTGCTTTTGAACTGGCCCTCGAGAAAAGCATTATACAGCCTGTATTCGAGACTCATTCCAAACCAGATATAGGATTCTGTATTGCCACCTGGTTGCGATGAAGAGGTCGGTGATCCCAGGCTGATGTATTCGGGGTTTGGAGGTTGAATGCCCGCCACGCGAGGGACAACTAGGTGTCAGAGAGCATGTTATGCCAGATAAATAATCATACGACTACAGCGGTCACAGGAGATAGCCATGGATAAAGCGCGTACACAAGCGCTTTTTGATCCTGCCTTCGAAGGGATGACCTGTAGCCTGGATCTGGTTGCAGCTCTCCTGGG
>JAOTUD010000611.1 GCA_029864065.1 Gammaproteobacteria bacterium
GTGATGCCGATGGCGCCGAGGTTGGCCTGGATGATCTGCGCCGCGAGGATGCGTTCCTGAGCGTTGAGCGTACGCAGCTTCAGTTTCAGCCCCGACACGCCTGCCTCCCGCAGCAGCGCTCTCGCCTTTGCCGGGTCATAGGAATACGAGGCCTTGTTGCGCTTGCCGACCAGTCCCGGGCAGACGACGCCGAAGGAGGGCTCGGCGGTACCCGAGTAGGCGCCCTGGATGATCGATGCCTGGTCCACCGCGTACTGAATCGCCTGGCGCACGCGAATGTCCTTAAGCTTCGGATGCTCGGTATTGATTCCCATCCACATGTACTGCAGCGCGCCGGCCACCGTCAGCTTGCTGTTGGGCGGCAGTTTTTTCTGGTAGCGCGCGTAGGAGTTGGAGGTAATCTTGGTGCAGTCGAGTTCATCGGCCTCGAACGCCAGCGCGCCGGCCTCGTCCTCGGTGACGAAGATGCAGTCGATGTTCCTGAAGCCCGGTTTGGGCCCGTTCCAGTCCGGGTTGGGACGCATCTTGACGTACTGCGCCTGCTTGTGCTCGAACACGTAGGGACCGCAGGTCGCCGGGATATCGACGGTGTACTTGCCGCCCACGCCTTCGACCGCTTTCTTGCAGACGATGATGCCGGTTCCCGAAGCCAGGGTCGCGGTCATGAACGGCGAGAACGGCTGGTTGAGCACGATCGTGCCGCTGTACCTGTCCTTGATATCGACGCGGTCATAGGCGACGTAATCCCCCTTCCACTCGCTCTTGGCCATGCGATCGTACGAATAGGCGACGTCCTCGCTGGTGACTTCGCCGAAGCCGCCCGACCACTTCAGGCCTTTTCTGAGGGTGAAATCGATGTGGGTCGAATCGGTTACCTTGATGCTTTCGACGAAGGGTGACGGTATCCAGACGGACCTGCCACCTTCCATGCCGTAATGCACCAGCGCCGGCATCACGCACCAGTTGACGTCGTTCGGCGGGTGCCCGCCGACGTAATAGCCGGGGTCGAGACTTTCCATCTCGCGGTCGAAGCGAACCGTCAGCGTATCGGTCTTGGCGGAATAGGAGACGCCGGGATAGGTTCCGATCAGCGTGGCGGCGCCGCCGTAAGCCGCCATCTGCAGGAATTGACGGCGTGATGGTTTGAAATTGGTCATGAAATCCTCCGCTGGTTGTCGATGCCTTCGGGGCTTTTCTGTCTGCCCCTTCGTGGCTTGATTTTTGTCGGGATTAACTTCACCACATTCCGGCGAGCCGAGTCAACATAATCAGTGCCTGGCCGATTAGACCTGGTTGCGCGCAAACTCGCGTTCCCATTGCTGTGAATGCACGAGTTCATCCCCTTCCCATGCCTCCAGTTTCGCGCTCACGACGAAGTGAGTCTCGGTAGACGTGAAGACGGTGTTTGTCCTCGACGTAACCAGCCAGTCGCCGCGTTCGAAGCGTTCGGTCCAGGTGAGGTCCAGCCTGGCGCTATTCGGGTCGTCGGGGTGGATCGTGAAATACTCGTCATGGGTAGACTCGATGGTCCAGCCATCGTGTTCGTTGTAGGTGATCCGGCCATTGTCGAAGAACTGGTTCATCGTCACCAGGCCGCTCTTCATGTCCTGCTCGATGATCCAGCGGTAGTCGATCGGCCGATGCACGGTTTTATCCAGCAATGGCGCGCATTCGGCGCCTTCGAAAGATCGTAGCGAGAGATCTTCGTCGCGTTCGGGGCGTACCGGCAGCAGTAAGATGCTGCTGGCCGCGGCAATACCGAGCGTGGTCTTGCGCGGCGATGGCCAGGCGATCGGCCAGTAGTTGCTCGAGATCGCGACGCGGATCCGGTTGCCCGCCTCGAAACGGTGTCCGGCGTCGTTCAGCCGAACCCGGACGCGGTAAACCTTGCCGGGTTCCAGCGGCTCGGGAAATTCGTGGCTGTCGCGATGGGTCAGGTTCAGCAGGCCGTAGCTGATGCGGGTCGCGGCGCCGTCCGGCAAGATTTCCGACAGGCACACCGCCACCATGCCCTGTGGACGATCGCAGTCCAGGTCGAGCTCGACCACCGGGGCGCCGAGGATCTCGACGGCATCGGACAGCGCTTCGCTGTCGAATACGAGCGAGCCGCCGACCTCGTTGCGCTGGTCACCGGATTGATCGGGCTGCAGGCCGTAGGCGCACCAGGCCCCCGCCATCAGGCCGACCGTCAGCGGCGACGAGATTTCGAGCCGGGCCGCCGCCCCGCGTTCTTGTTGCAGGCCTTCGCGGTTGAGGTGGAAAGTCGTCGGCACGCTCCGCGGCGAAGGCCAGCTTTCCTCGGCGACCCAGCGTCCCGGGCGCTCGTCGTAGTAGGTCCTCGGCGGCACCGGGTCTTCCATCCAGCAGCGCAGGCGCGGTTCGTCCATGATGCCGGTGTCCACGCCTTTCAGCCAGTGGTCCCACCAGCGCAGGCATTCCTG
>JAOTUD010000060.1 GCA_029864065.1 Gammaproteobacteria bacterium
ACCGAGCGGTCGTCGGCGATGACCAGCGGCACGTCGTGCCAGGGCAGCTGCCCGGGGACATCGGGCGACAGGTAATCGATCGGTGCGGTCGGTTGATACATGGCTGGGATTGCAACTGGACGCAGGCAGCTCGGTCAAAAATTCTCGACCCAGGGGCGCAGGTCGATTTCCTGCGTCCACGCGCTGCGATGCTGGTTCAACACCGCCATATAGGTTTGCGCGATCGCGTCTGGCTCGAGCTCGGCATCGTTCGCATTGCTGGCGGCCTCCGCGCTGCTCAGATCGCGACCGGGTGACGCGATACCGCCATCGATAATGAAGTGCGCGACGTGAATGTTGTCAGGCCCGAGTTCGCGCGCGAGGCTCTGCGCCAGGCCGCGCAGCGCAAACTTGCCCATCGCGAAGGGCGCGAAATTGGGAAAGCCCTTGACGCTCGCGGTGGCGCCGGTAAAGAACAGCGCGCCGCCGCCGAGCTGTTTCATGCCTATCGTCGCCTGCTGCGCGACGAGAAAGGCGCCGTAAGCGGTTTGCATCAGCGAATCCAGCACCAGCTCCGGGTCGAGGCTGGTGACGGGGCCCGCGGTGTAGGCGCTGGCGTTGTAAAGCACGACATCGGCGCTGCCGACATCCTGCTGCATCGAATCGAATAGTGCGCGCACCGAGTCGACCGAGGTGGCGTCGCAACTGATGGCGTGGGCGTTTATCTGCGCGCACAGCGCGTCGAGCTTGGTGATATTGCGCGCCGCGAGCACGACCCGGTAACCCTCCGCGGCGAGTGCGCGCGCAAAGGCGGCGCTATTGCCGCTGCCTGCGCCAACGATTAAGGCAATTTTCGACATGTCGTCACCCCGTATTTGATTTAGTAAAGGGCGCTATTAAAACGCCGGGGCGATGCTTTGTATAGCGGAAATTAGAACAGTAACTTTTTGACGAAGCTGAACGAGATCAGCAGCCCCAGCACTACCCAGGTGGTTGGTGCCAGCGCGCCCCAGAATTCGGTTAGCGTCGAAATCAACAAGTCCATACTTAGCTCACTTTTCTATAATCGATATTAGATATATTTCGTAAATATATGTTAAATAACGATAAAGTCAACCAAACTCATCGGCAATATATCTCCTTCCTTGAACATTTCGGCCGCATTTCGCGATCTTATAAGCCTGTTTGTCCGGTTTTGTGACCCAGTTCTCGATAGCGTTTCCAGATAAGGCAGACCGCTTCGGTCAATTCGGCATCGTTACCGGCAACACGGCGATCCAGTTCGGCCGGGCTGATCCAGCGACCATCGTCGATCTCGTCAGGATGCAATTCGAGCGGGCCGTCGTGACGGTACCTGTACACCATGCAGTGCTCGTTGCCGGTCAGCTCCGAGGCGGGCAATTTGAATAAGGCCTGCAGGGAATGGTCGGCAACGATGCCCAGTTCTTCGTCGATTTCACGGCGTGCGCAACCGAGATAATCCTCGCCGCTGTCGACGTGACCGGCCGCCGACGAGTCCCATTTGCCCGGCTGCTCATCCTTGCAGAGCGAGCGCTTTTGCAGAAAGACCTCTCCGCGGCTGTTGAATACCAGGATATGCACCGCCCTGTGCATCAGGCCCAGGGCATGGATTTCGCCGCGCGTTCTAACCTCGATAACGTCATCGTTCTCGTCGACGACGTCGAGTCGTTCGTGGCTGACCGACACCTCAGTCTCCTCTGTCTGAAAAATCACCGCGCAGTCTACCCTAAATGAAGCAAAATCAAATTGCCTTTAGCGATACAATTCTAATTTATTAACGGAATATCCGGAGTAATCCATCGAAGCGGAACTGTTTGTTTCATTCGTGCTGTTCGGCATCATCGCCGCGGTGACCCCGGGGCCCAACAACGTCATGCTGACCACCACCGGTCTCAACTTCGGCGTGCGCCGCGGCGTGCCTCACCTGCTCGGGATATGTATCGGTTTTCCGGTTATGCTGGCGTTGATCGGTCTCGGTTTCGGCACCCTGTTCGAGCTTTATCCGCTGCTGCACGAAGCGATCAAGCTGATCGGCATCGCCTACCTGCTCTACCTCGCCTGGAAAATCGCCGGCAGCAGCGGCGGAGTCGGGCGTATCAAACAGGAGAAACCGATAAACTTCTGGCAGGCCGCGGCGTTTCAATGGGTCAATCCGAAAGCCTGGATCATGGGCAGCAGCGCGCTCGCCGCCTACACGTCGCTGGACGACAGTTTTTTCGTGCAGGTAGCGATAATCTGCGTCAGTTTCATGCTGATTACGATCCCCTGCGCCGGCGTATGGCTGGTGTTCGGCGCCGGCCTGCAGCGCTTCCTGCGCGACCCGAAACACCTCAAAATGTTCAATATCGCGATGGCGTTGCTGCTGCTGGTCTCGATCCTGCCGGTCGTCTGGGACATGATCGCTGTCTGACTGATACGTCATGCCGGACCTGACCCGGCAGCATAATGGCACACCGACCGGGAATGGATTGCGGCTCAAGGACGCAATGACGATGTTTGCCGCAATATCGCGCTACCTGTGTCATTTCCGCGAACGCGGGGATCTTGCGACGACAGGCCAACCAGGCGTTCCCGCACGATTACTGCGACTTCAGCGATTCCTGCTCCAGCGAGAGATAAATGCCGTAGGCGTTGCGGCGGTTGGCCTCGGTAAAAGCCGGATACTCGATGAAATCACCCCAGTCGGTTGCCTCGTAGGCCTCGTCGAACGGAATCCAGTTGTCGACGGCCTGCCGCATCGACGCGCGCACGAAGGCGAGGTAATTCCGGGTCAGCGAGACGATCTCACGGGGATTTTCCGCTGCCCTGCCGTGCCCGGGCACGATCACGCCCACGTCGGCTTGTTCCATTTCGTCGAGCACGTCGAGCCATGCGGCGGAACTCGAGGTCCCGAGAAAAGGGATGCGGCCCTCGAAAATGATATCGCCGGAAAACAGCACCCCGTCGTCCTCGACGAAAAGCACCAGATCACCCTCGGAATGGGCGCTGCCGACATCGACGACGCGGATAGAAAGATCCCCGAATTCGAATCTTTCCTCACCCTTCAGGTAGCGGTCGGGATACACGATGCGCGTATCGTCGTTTACCCAGGGCTCCAGGCTCACGCGTCGCTCGGCCAGGCGCCGTTGCGCTACTTCGCCCTCGAGATAACGCTTGGCGCCGTCCGACGTGATGATCTCCGCACCGATGCCGTCGAAGGCCTGGCTGCCGTACATGTGGTCGGCGTGGTAATGACTGATATAAATTCGCCTGATCGGAGCATCGGTAACTTCGCGTATCGCCGCCAGCAGTTTCGCCCCAAGGGCGGGCGTGCCCAGCGTATCGAACACGATCACGCCTGCGCTGCTGACAACGAAGGCCGAATTCGACACGAATCCGTAATTATCGGTTGCCACCCCGGTCCCCCCCGGTACGTACCAGGCATGGTTCGACACCTGCACGGGTGCCATTTCAACCGGCACGGACGGATATTCGGACGCAACCGCACCGAAACCGACGAGCGGCAAGATAATAACGACCAGGATACGCGGCAAGGGGCCCATGTTTACTGAATCTGAGTATTGGCGGCGATGAAATCTTCGATCAGGCCCACCGGAACTGCGCCTTCCTGCTTGGCCATCAGTTCGCCGCCGGGCCCGAATACCAGGAAGCTGGGCGTTCCAATCCATGGGCTACCGGTCACGATCTGGTAGTAGGCCATTACCACTTCGGGCTCGCCGATCAGGTTGGCAAACCCGAGACCATGCTGCGCGACGAATGCCCTGGCCTCGTCACGCCTGGTCGAGCCATCGAGGGTAATGCCGACGATCCTGGCATCGTTCGCCTTATGGCGCTCGTGAAACTGCTGATACGAACCCGCCTCGCGCTTACAGATCTCGCAGTCGGATGCCCAGATCATGACCACCAGCCATTTGCCATCGCCCTGGTATTCCTCGAGGGTTTCGAAGGCGCCGGTATCCAGGTTATCGAAGCTCGGCGATGCCGATCCGGCATTCGAAAACAAGGCCAGCAGAAAGGCCAGCGCTAAAACTCTTTTTACTCGGGTCATCAATTTAAAGCTCGCCTAAATCAAACGAGCCGCAGATTTTCGTGTTGCGGTCGGTAGCAATAATTCTGCCGGCTGACCTTGCGACCGGCCGGCAGATATTTTTGCTCGATGGATACGGGGCGCTACGGTTTGATGTAGGCATATCCCTCTTGCTGCAGCTTGGCCACCTCGGCGACCCCGCTCGGGACAATGTCCTTGTCGCTGACGTCGTAGAGGTCGTTCTTAAAGTCAACCTTGCGGCCTTTAACGGTGTTGTTGCAAACCTGGAAGGCCACGCCCTGGCCTTTCAGGTTAGCCACCTTGGCCGTCATCTGCTGGTCGGCGTTCGCATGCTTGAATTTCTTGAGATGCGCCAATGATTCCGGCTCCAGCAACAGCGCAAGCCCGTTGCCGTGCAGCACCACCTTGAGGTCGAGATTTTCCGCACCGACCGCGTTGATGTGGTTTTGTATGTTGCGCAAGGCGCCGGCCTGCAGCTTGGGATCGTCATAATTGATGTGGTACACCACTTTTTGCTTTCCATAGTATTCACCGGCGCTGACCTGCCCGGCAACCAGGAAACTGGAAGCGACCAGGGCCGCGATAAGTAATTTCGCAATAGATTTCATATCTCCTCCTCGGAGTTTATCGGATAGCTCGGCAGCAAGCTTATTCCAGCCACCTGAAAATTATAATTAGGGAATTCCCTAACGCCCTAAATCTATAACTGATCTTTTAAAATCAGGCACATGCGCACCAATTCGGAAAGCGACCGCGCCGCCGTCTTCTCCATGACGCGAGACCGGTGCACCTCGACGGTTTTCTCCGAAATCCCGAGCTGCGCCGCGATTCCCTTGTTGGTCTTGCCTTCCACGACCAGGCACATCACTTCGCGTTCGCGCTCCGTGAGCGCATCGAGCGCCACCGCGTACCTGCTTTTTTCGAGTTCGGCACGGTCGATCTCCAGGCCGAGCTCGAGTGCCGCCCTGATGCTGTCGAGCAGCTCGTGGTCCGAATAGGGCTTCTCGAGAAAATCCAGCGCACCGAGCTTCATCGCCCTGATCGCGATCGGAACGTCGGCATGACCGGTCAGCACGATCACCGGCATCCGGTTTTGCAGGCCGTTCAGTTCTTCCTGCAGTTGCAGGCCGCTCTTCCCCGGCATGCGGATGTCGACCATGATGCAGCCGCTCCAGTCGCCGGACCAGGCGCGTAAAAAGGAATCCGCAGAGTCGAATGCGCGCGTTGCGATACCCTCGGTATCGAGCAGCCAGCACAGGGATTCCCTGGCCGACGCATCGTCGTCGACGACGTAGACTACCTGCTCGGTGCCAGCCATGGTTGCGCTCATGGTCAGGTCGGCGGCAAGCTGAAGCGGAAGCCGGGTCGGCCCCTTTCGTCGAGCTGATACTCGATCGTGCCGCCATGCGATTCGACGATAGAACGGCTGATCGAGAGTCCCATGCCCATGCCGTCCGGCTTGGTGGTAAAGAATGGATCGAACAGTCGCTCCACCGTGTCAGCAGGCAACCCGGGGCCGCTATCGCTGATAGTGACCAGGATATGCCCGTCGGCGGAACTGTCGATTTCGATTTCGATTCGCTTCGAGTCCGGGCCACAGACCTGCAGGGCATCGATAGCGTTCAGCAGCAGGTTGACCACCACTTGCTCGATCTGAACCCGGTCGGCGAGAATCGGTGGCAGATTCGCGGCGCAATGGGTTGCAACGCTGATTTCGTTTTGCAACAACCGACGGCGCAACATTTCCACTGCGGCTTCGATAGATTCCGTGATCTCGAAACTTTCCCGCTTCAGTTCGCCGCGCTTGATGAATTCGCGCAGGCGCTTGATGATATCGCCGGCGCGCTTGGCGTCGGCTCCCACTTTGGTAATTGCATCGCGCAACTCGGCATTGCTATCGCCCTGCTTATGCAACAGGCGCAGGCAACCGTTGCTGTAATTCAGAATCGCGGTCAATGGCTGGTTGAGTTCGTGGGCGATCCCGGTTGCCATTTCCCCCATCGTGTTCAGCCGCGAGACGTGGGCGAGCTGGGCCCGGTGTTCCTGCGCGCGGCGATTTATCTCGGCTCTCTCGATTTCACCACCCAGCCATTGCGCCATCAATTGCAGGATATCGATATCGACATCGGTGAAAATGCGCCTGCCAGGCTGTAAATCACAAAACAGGATGCATCCCGATGTTTCATCCTCTACCTGGTAGGTGGCGCCGAGCGCCGAGCCCGACGCGATTCCCGCGCAGCCCGAGTCTGCCAGCGCATCGGCGTCGGAGAAATCCTGTATGGTCAGGGTACCGGATATTCGGGCAACCTCGTTGGCGACACGCTGCGCCATCGCCTGCAGCTCCTCGGCTCCGCTGTTTACCCGTTTGTCGAGCCTGACGTCGCCATCCCGGATTACCACGGTTGCGGCAAACTGCATCTGGAAAAATCGGCAGCCCTCGCGTAGCAGGTCGTCCAGCCGGGTTTCGAACGAACGGTCGGGATCGGTCGTAATGTCGTGGATCGCGCGCAGCGTCGCCTCGCTGCGCCGCAACGACGCGTTCACCTCGGCGAGTTCGGCGGTGCGTTCCCTGACGCGGGTTTCGAGAGTCTCCTTGTGCGCGGCGAGCGATTCCTGGGCCTGTTTGCGCTGGTTGGCTTCGTCGCGATACCTCGACTCGGATTGCGAAATGCGGCGATTTGCCCGGCCGATCATCGCGGCCAGCGCAATCAGCGCCAGTATCATGACCAGGCTGAAAATGATCCAGGGTCGGTACTCGCGCCACACGGACTCGAGGCTCGGTCTTTTCAAATACTCGTAGGGACCGATTTCGAGCTGGCGAAACAGTTCGTGCACCGGCCCGTAATCCAGCGGAATCGTCCAGCCCGCGGCATAAGCCTTTCGCGCGGCCTCGCTCTCCGGCTGTAATTGCAGCAGCGCGATCGCGACGCGCTGCGCCAGTATCTCCGGGGTTTTACGCGCCTTGGCGAAGGGCCATTCGGGGTATAGCCGCGTGCTGTGCAGAAATGGAAATGCCTCGCTTTGTCTCGCGCCAAGCAACTTTATTTTGCCGATATCGATCAGTTTGTCCGCGGCCATGCGCTCCAGGGTGCCGCTACGCACGGTGCCGACGTCGTAGTCGCCGGCAAGCACCGCGTGCACGATGTCGTCCTGCGGGAAGCCGCTGAAATCGAGGGCGCGCAAATCGGCAAACGGATCGACGCCGGCATCGATCATTTCGCGCCAGGCCATCTGGAATCCGCCGAAGGCGTTTTGACTGACCGCCAGCATGCTATGCCCGGCGATGTCTTCGATTTCATTGAGTTCGGGGTGATCCGCCCGGGTAAAAATCACCGCGCCGAACTGGGTGAAATCCTTGTCCAGGTGGCGCACCTTCAGCGTCGCGAGCCGCGATATACCGAACGCATTTTCGAGCACGACGTAATTGCCGGTATTGGTCAGGATAAAATCGAGCCGGTCCCGTGAAACCTCCGAAACCATGCCTTCCAGGGTCAACGGTACGATCCTGAAGCGGTAGTCGGCGACGCTCTCGGTCAGGTACTCGGCGGTCGGCGACCAGCGCTCGAGCGCGTCCTGCTCGCCGCGAAACGCGAGCACGCCGATCGACATTTCCATCCCGGCGAGAGCCGCATGCGGAGATATAAATGTCCCCAGCAGGCACGACAGAAACGCGCCAGCTGCGATCCTATGGGTTCGTAATGCGAACACTCAGCTAACTTGATACGCAATCTCTCGTCGGAATCCCGGAAGCCTTAACCTGTGCTACCGGGATTTCACCGCGAGATTATTTACTGCCTTCGTAGGACTCGGCATCCTGGTACGGAAACCACCAGAAATCCTGGGTACCGCAATTCGGATCGAGCCATACGAACTTGGTCTTGCGGAAGGTTTCGAGCCCCTCGGGTCCGAGCTGGCGGCCCATGCCGCTCATCTTGGTGCCGCCGAACGGACCGGCGTCGTTGTCGAGCAGCGGCGCGTTGATCCATACCATGCCGCCATCGAGCTCTTCCGAGGCCCGAATGGCCTCGCGCATATCCATCGTGTACAGGCAGGCACCAAGCCCGTATCGAGAATTATTGGCGTATTCGAGCGCCTGGTCGAAGCTCTCGACCTTGCAGATCGGCGCCACCGGGCCGAAGCTCTCGTTATTGAGGATGTCCATCTCCGGGTTGCACTCGGTCAGGATCGTCGGTTCGACGAACCAGCCCTTGTCGTGGCCCACCGGCCGGCCGCCGCCGAGTTTCAGTTTCGCGCCCTGCTGCTGCGCGCGTTCCAGTACGCCCTCGTAGCGGGAGCGCTCCTTGTCGGCAACCATCGGACCCATCTCGACCCTGTCGAGGCCGTTGCCGATGCGGATTTTCCTGGCTTCCTCGGCCATTTTTTCGACGAATTCATCGTGGATATCCTGGTGCACGAAAAAACGTTCGGCCGACACGCAGATCTGGCCGCAGTTCATGTAGGCCGAAAACGCCGCGCCACGCGCGACCACGTCGAGCGGCGCCGACGGCATGATGATGAACGGATCGTTACCCGAGGTTTCGATCAGCGACGGTTTCATCATTTCACCGCACTTCGCGGCAATCGCCTTGCCGGTCGGCACGCTGCCGGTAAACGCGACCATGTTGGTGCGCGGGTGCTCGACCAACCGGCGACCGGCATCGCCGGCGCCGGTCACCACCTGGAACAGGCCAGGCGGCAAATGCCGGTTGAAGGGTTCGGCGAACAGCAGCGTCGTCAGCGACGTGTACTCGGAGGGCTTGGCGATGACCGCGTTGCCGCAGGCCAGCGCCGCCGCGCCCTCCCATGCGAGCAGCGTCATCGGGTAATTGAAGGGCTGGATCGAGACCACGACGCCGAGCGGCAGTTTCAGCGTGTAATTCAGATGGCCTTCGACCGCCGGGCCCATGACCCGGCCGATGTCGGTGCGCCCGGTTTCGGCGTAGTAACGAATTGCCGATGCCGACCAGTCGACCTCGTCGGCGGACTCCTTGTAGGGTTTACCCATTTCGCGCGTCAGCGCCTCGGCCAGTTGCGCCTTCATCGCGAGCAGATCGTTGGCGATCTCGTGCATGATTTCGGAGCGCTCGAGTGCGCTCTTGCGCCACCATATCTTTTGCGCCGCGTGGCCGGCGTCGACCGCGGCGTCGATTTCGGCCGCGCTGGTTTCGGCAATCTCGGCGATGACGTTCTCGGTTGCCGGGTCGATGACGTCCCTGCTCTCGGTTGCCTCGCTGCGACGGTATTCACCGTTCAATAAAATGGTATGACTCTTGTGGTCAAATTCTTCAAGTACGCGCATGCCCGCCTCCAGGAGGTTCAAATTCGAGAGGCGGACATGCTACCATTTTTAGAACACAAACTGTCGCAGTAAAACGTTGAAAAGATTGCCGCGCGGTTCCTGCTTGATCGCGACGCGCTGCTTTGCGCGGAGTTCCTGCTCGTCGTGGCGGGCCGGGTGGTGCAGGTGATCGCTGACCAGCTGCTCGACGCCGCGGGCGAACAGTAAAGCGGGATTGGCTCACTGGATTCGCTGATTTCTGACTCTTATCATATCGGGTGCCTCGTTACGGGTTTGTTGTGGTGACGGAGCTATTCTCGTGGGCCGCCGTTAATTCCCTTGCCGAATCGCGTTGATTCACCCAAAATAAACGTTAAATAATCATTAAATATTAT
>JAOTUD010000612.1 GCA_029864065.1 Gammaproteobacteria bacterium
ATGTGATCGGCGATCACGCGCAGGGACTTGTTCTCGAGGTCCTTGGTTCCAGTCAGTTTCGCGGCGGACTCGATCAACGACCTGAACAAATCGATGTCGTAGTTGTTGTGTACGTTCTGCAATATGGCCGCGAGCCGCTCCAGGCCCATACCGGTATCAACCGAAGGACTGGGCAGAGGCTCCAGGTTTCCTTTTGCATCACGGTTGTACTGCATGAAGACAAGGTTCCAGATTTCGATATAGCGATCGCCGTCTTCGTCGGGCGTGCCAGGAGGACCGCCTTCGATCTCGGGACCATGGTCGTAGAAAATTTCGCTGCAGGGTCCGCAGGGCCCGGTATCGCCCATGGACCAGAAATTGTCCGAGGTGCCGATACGGGTAAAACGCTCGGGATCGACCTTGATATCCTCGAGCCAGATATCGGCGGCTTCGTCGTCGTCCGCATAGACCGTGACCCAGAGTTTTTCGGCGGGCAGAGCGATCACGTTGGTCAAAAAATCCCAGGCGAAATGGATTGCCTCTTTCTTGAAGTATTCGCCGAAGCTGAAATTACCGAGCATCTCGAAAAAGGTGTGATGGCGTGCGGTATAGCCGACATTCTCGAGATCGTTATGCTTGCCTCCCGCGCGCACGCAACGTTGCGACGTCGTCGCACGGGTATAGCTGCGTTTCTCGGTACCCAGGAACACGTCCTTGAACTGCACCATCCCCGAGTTGGTGAACAACAGGGTCGGATCATTGCCAGGCACCAGCGGGCTAGACGGCACGATGGTGTGTCCATTCGCTTCGAAATACTTGAGAAACTTTTCCCTTAGCTCGGCACTGGTGGTCATGTATTGTCAGTCGGTCATCAATAAAACTAATGACGCCCGGATCATCCGGGCGTACTAGCGAAATAATCGCATGACTGACTCTGGAGAAAAACCCCTATTTTGCAAAAATCGCGCCTGCTTCATACGCTCGGCATAGTCATCGGGAATCGCATCGCCGTACTTGCGGGCCCGCTGTTGCCTCATCGATCGATCCCAACGCTCCGAATATGAATCGAGATATCGATCGACGAGCCCGTCGGCTATACCTCTCTGGCGCAATTCGAATCGAATTTTTAACGGACCGATGCCGGCATTGAAACGGCTGTTGATATAGGATTCGGCAAAGCGCTCGTCCGATTGCAGCCCATCGTCCCGCAGTCCCTGGATGACCTCGTCGATGGCATCGTTTTCAAATTCTCGCGCGCTTAACTTCTGGCGCAACTCCTGCGCGGAGTGCTCGCGCCGCGCGAGCAAATCCATCGCCTTCTTGCGCATCTCGTTATATACGTTTACCTCCGACATGATCACTTGCGAGTCAAATAGGATTTTTTTGCGATAGCTAGGAAGGGCCGCGCGCAGGAGCGGAGCGTATATGAAATACGTGACGCTCCGAGCACGGCCCTGACGACGCTATCGCGAAAATAGACATTTGACCTTGGAAAAAAAAGCCCCTGGGGATATTCCCAGGGGCACTGCCAGCTCTGCAACATCAGGTGGAATGGGATAGGTAGGCTAGGGAATCTCCACCATTGCGGGTTCGACTTCTGGGTTAGAGTCTGTTGCTTCGCTGTCAATAGGGCCTTTGACTTTTGGCTTGGGTAATAACTCGGCGCGCAAACGCTGATCGATTTCTTCGGCCATTTCCGGATGTTCCTTCAGGAAGCCGCGCACATTGTCCTTGCCCTGTCCGATGCGCTCTTCGTTGTAGCTGTACCAGGCGCCGGATTTCTCGATCAAGCCATGCTTGACGCCGAGCTCGATGAGCTCGCCTTCGCGCGACGAACCTTCACCGTAAAGAATCTCGAATTCGCATTGCTTGAAAGGAGGAGCCACCTTGTTCTTGACGACCTTGACGCGGGTTTCGTTACCGATCACTTCATCGCCTCGCTTAATCGCCCCAATGCGCCGAATGTCGAGGCGCACGGAGGCATAGAACTTTAGCGCGTTGCCCCCCGTCGTGGTTTCGGGGTTGCCGAACATGACGCCGATCTTCATGCGAATCTGGTTGATGAAAATCACCATCGTGTTCGAACGCTTGATATTACCGGTAAGCTTGCGCAGCGCCTGCGACATCAAACGCGCCTGCAGACCCATGTGCGAATCGCCCATGTCGCCTTCGATTTCCGCCTTCGGGGTCAGGGCCGCAACCGAGTCGACGACGACCACGTCGACCGCGCCGGAACGCACCAGCATATCGGTTATCTCGAGCGCCTGCTCCCCAGTGTCGGGCTGTGAAACCAACAGGTCGTCGATGTTGACGCCCAGCTTGTCTGCATAGGTCGGATCGAGCGCATGCTCGGCATCGACGAACGCCGCCGCGCCGCCGACTTTCTGACATTCGGCAATCACCTGTAACGCCAGCGTGGTTTTGCCCGATGATTCGGGACCATAGACCTCGATAACGC
>JAOTUD010000613.1 GCA_029864065.1 Gammaproteobacteria bacterium
GATGGCGATGGCGCCGTCGGTATACATCATGCGCAACGAATCCTCGATGATGCCGGCCGCGAGCAGGGGTGCCTCGATCACGCCGCCGCGACCCAGGATAATGATCCAGGCAAAGGTGCGGATCAGCAGGTTGGTCCAGAACGGGATGGTGATCAGGTAGATATAAAAGTTGCGGCGGTGCTCGGGCTGCAACGTGATGTAGTAGGCCACCGGGAAACCGAAAATCAGGCACAGCAGGGTGGCGCCGAAGGATAGCTGGAAGGAGCGGAGGATGATGTTGAGATAACCGGGATTGAAGACCAGGTTGTCTTCCAGGTCGTATTCGAAAAAGAGCTTGACGTAGGCAGCCAGCGACCCGACCGGCTTGACGCCGCCGTAGGGATTGGGCTCCAGGAAGGAAAACACGCCCATGATGATCATCGGCACCAGCATGAAAATACCGATTACGAAGTAAGAGGGAGCGAGGCCCATCCAGCGCCTCCCGGCGGCGCTATTCGGTAGCCAGCTGGTCACTTTGCGAGCACCCGCAAGGCGCGCGCAGAGAATCCGACCGCGAGGGGCTCGCCGATAGCGAAGGGCAGGTTACCGTCCTCTCGCGGACGCGCCTGCGCGGTCAGTTCGATGCCGTCGCCCATGTCTACCGTGTAGGCCGCCTGGTTACCCAGGTAGACGATATTCGCGACCTTGCCGGGTCGCGTATGCACGCCGCTTGCCTGGTTCTCGGGCGACAGCGTGATTTTTTCCGGTCGCAGGAACAGCGTCACGTGGTCACCCACCTCGTGGCCGCCGCTGTTTTCGGCCTCGTACATGCTTTGCGCGCCAATCCTGCAGGTCACCAGATCATCGTTGAGACTGACGATCTCGCCGTCCAGAAAGTTGGTGTCGCCGATAAAGTCGGCGACGAAACGGTTTACCGGATGCTCGTAGATGTCCGTTGGCCTGCCGATCTGCTGCACCTCGCCGTCGGACATGACCGCGATGCGGTCGCTCATGGCGAGCGCTTCTTCCTGGTCGTGGGTGACGAAGACGAAGGTTATGCCGGTCTCTTTCTGCAGCTGCTTGAGCTCTCCGCGCATGGCCTGGCGGAGTTTCAGGTCGAGGGCCGAAAGCGGTTCATCGAGCAACAGCACCTTCGGATTCGGCGCCAGCGCGCGGGCGAGTGCAACCCGCTGCTGCTGACCGCCGGAAAGCTGTCCGGGGCGGCGGTCGCCCAGTTTCTTCATCTTGACCAGGGTCAAAACCCGCTCCACCGTGGCGTCGATTTCCTGCCTGGGTTTGCGCAGGCGCTCGAGCCCGAAAGAGACGTTCTGGGCCACCGTCATGTGCGGAAACAGGGCGTAATGCTGGAACACCGTATTCACCGGACGCTGATTCGGTTCGAGATTCACGATCTCGTCGTCGAACAGCATGATTTCACCGCCGGACACCTGTTCGAAGCCGGCGATCAGGCGCAACAGGGTGGTCTTGCCGCAGCCGGAAGGACCGAGCAGGGTGAAAAACTCGTTATCGCCGATGCTCAGGGAAACGTTGTCGAGCGCCTTGAACGCCTGGTTAGACTCCGGGTTATAGATCTTGGTAACACCGCGAATATCGATTGCAACGGTCATTATGATTTACTATGGGTGCCTTGTTGCCGGCTGTTTTCTGCCGGGCACGGCAAACATGGCAAGGTGACGAAATAAGCGCCCGGCCCAAACGGCCTGGCGACATGACGTCCGCTAACGGCGCCGCTGGTATGGATATCAGACACGCTCCCCTGATCCTCTGGTAGTATTCGATGCTTGTGGTCGCATCGTTGAAATGCTATTAAACCGCAGATCTAAAATAATGGGAAGTATTGATTATCGACCAACTGATTCAGAAACATGGATCCCGAACGGCGCTTTGAATTGAACAAAAACGAACCAGACATCAGCGCCCAGATCAGCTGGATTTACACGCATGACCTTGATTCCACGACGGTTTTTTACGCCGATGTGCTCGGTCTCGAATGCAGCCGCGACGCGGGTGACGCGAGGATATTCCGCACCGCCGCAAACGCCTATATCGGGCTGTGCCGCGCGTTCTCCGACCGCGTCGTTGAACCACGAGGGGGCATGATTTCGATCGTTACCGGCAACGTCGACGCGTGGTATCGACGGCTGCTGGGCAAGGGCCTGGTCATCGACGACCCGCCCCACCGCCTCGAGCAGTTCGGCATTTACACCTTTTTCGTCAGCGATCCGAACGGCTACCGGATCGAGTTTCAGCAATTCGACGCGTGAGATATCGGTGACGATGAAGCATCCAGAACTACAGCAGGTATCGCCGGTTCTTGGGGTCTAAGTCGATGAACTGCAAATCTCCGATACCTCATTTCGACTCCTTGGCGAAGAACACCACCGTATCTTTCGAAAAATCCCGTTCCTGCATCACTTTGACGAGTCCACGTTT
>JAOTUD010000614.1 GCA_029864065.1 Gammaproteobacteria bacterium
TCGTCGCGTTAATCCTGTTGTCGGCCTTTTTCTCGGGGTCGGAAACCGGGCTGATGAGCCTGAATCGTTATCGCCTCAGGCACCTGGCCGACAATAACCACGGCGGCGCAATTCGCGCGGTAAAACTGCTGGAACGCCCGGAAAAGCTCATCACGCTGATACTGCTGGGCAACAATTTCATCAACGTCCTGATAACCCAGCTGGCGACCTATATCGGTTATCGCCTGTACGGCGAAGCAGGCATCGCGATAGCCGCGGGCCTGTTGACGCTGGTGCTACTGCTGTTTGCCGAGGTCACCCCCAAGACGCTGGCGGCGTCCAACCCGGAAAGAATTGCGCTGCCCGCATCCTATATTTATCAACCCCTGTCAAAAATAATGATGCCTCTGGTTGTGATCATCGACTGGCTCGCCAAGTCGGTGCTGAGGCTGTTCCAGCTATCGGGCAGGAATATCGGCAACGATGCGCTAACCTCGGAAGAATTGCGCGTGGCGGTAACCGAGACCGGCGGCCTGATACCCGATTCGCACCGCGACATGCTGCTCAGTATTCTCGACCTGGAAAAGGTCAGCGTCGACGACATCATGGTGCCGCGCAGCGAAATCATCGGCATCGACCTCGAGGACGACTGGCACGAAACCCTCAAGCTGATTACCAACCTGTCCTATACCCGCATCCCGATCTACTCCGGCAATATCGACAACCTGATCGGCGTCGCGCTGATGCGCAAGGTCCTGCCGCTGCTGCTCACCGGAGATTTCACCCCCGAGACGCTCGTCGATCTGACCCGCGACGGCTATTTCATCCCCGAGGGGACGCCGTTGACGACACAGTTGATCAACTTTCGCAAGAACAAACGCCGCATCGGTTTTGTCGTCGATGAGTACGGCGATATCCAGGGACTGGTCACGATCGAAGATATCCTCGAGGAGATTGTCGGCGAATTCACCAGCGACCCGAGCGCGCTGCACCAGGATTTCTACCAGGATGCCGACGGCAGTTTCCTGATCGACGGCTCGACGCATATCCGCGATATAAACCGCAACCTGAACGTTTACCTGCCGACCAAGGGGCCGCGTACGCTTAACGGACTGATTCTCGAGCACATGGAATTCATCCCCGAGGCCGGCACCAGCGTCAAGATCAGCGGTTACCCGATCGAAATCATGCAAATGAAAAACAACATGGTAAAAACCGCGCGCCTCGCGCTACCCGAGGATCACGAGGTCACCAGCCCGCAATCCGAGTTACCGCCGGATGGCTAAATCCCAGGCCCAGTTCCAGTGCCGCGAATGCGCCAGCCTGCAGCCGAAATGGTCCGGTCAGTGCCCGGATTGCAAAAGCTGGAACAGTATCGACGAAGTTCCGTCGCTGCCGACCGGCCCGGGCGGCAGGACCAACTGGCATGGCCGCGGAAGTCCGGTCGCGGTCGTTACCCTCGACCAGGTGCCAACCAGCGAAACGCCGCGACTGCCGAGCCAGATAACTGAACTCGACCGGGTGCTCGGCGGCGGCCTGGTCGAGGGTTCGGTAGTCCTGCTCGGCGGGGACCCGGGAATCGGCAAATCGACCATACTGCTGCAGTGCCTGACTCTGATGAGCCAGCACCTCGAGGCGCTTTACGTCACCGGGGAAGAGTCGCCGCAGCAGGTCAGCCTGCGCGCCCGCCGCCTCAATCTTCCGGGCGCTAATCTGAAACTGCTGAGCTCGACCTGCGTGGAGGAAATCGTCGCGCAGGCAAACCGCAGCAAACCCGCGGTCATGGTCATAGATTCGATTCAGACCATATTCAGCAACAGCCTGCAGTCGGCGCCCGGATCGGTAAGCCAGGTCAGGGAAAGCGCCGCCATGCTGGTCAGATTCGCCAAGCAGTCCAACGTCGCGATCTTTCTGGTCGGGCACGTTACCAAGGAAGGACAGCTGGCCGGACCGCGCGTGCTCGAGCACATGGTCGACACGGTGCTTTACTTTGAAGGCGATAGCGCGACACGCTATCGCGTCATCCGCGCGGTAAAGAATCGTTTCGGCGCGGTCAACGAGCTCGGGATTTTTGCGATGACCGACCAGGGTCTGAAGCCGGTCAGCAATCCTTCCGCCATATTTCTGGCCCAGCACGATCAGCCGGTGTCCGGCAGCGTGGTCATGGTATCGCGTGAAGGTACCCGCCCCTTCCTGGTTGAGATCCAGGCGTTGGTCAGCGAATGCCACAGCGGCAATCCGCGGCGCCTCAGCGTCGGCCTGGAATCGAACCGGCTGGCGATGTTGATCGCGATCCTGCAGCGTCACGGCAGTATTCCGCTTTACGACCAGGACGTGTTTATCAACGCCGTCGGTGGCGTTCGAATTGCCGAGACCGGCGCCGACCTGGCGATCATTCTCGCCATCCTGTCGAGTTACCGGGATCGCCCGGTAAATCCGCGCTCGCTG
>JAOTUD010000061.1 GCA_029864065.1 Gammaproteobacteria bacterium
ACCGGCGGCGGACTCGTCGTCAATGGCAAATTGCTGAACGGCCCCCACGCCATCACCGGGGAATGGGGGCATAACCCGTTGCCATGGCGGCGTGACGAAGACGGGGCGTCACGCTGCTACTGCGGCAAATCCGCCTGCATCGAGACCTTCCTGTCGGGTCCCGGGCTGGCGCGAAACTACGAGGCTCATTACGCGAGCTTGCGCTCGACACGCCAGATCGTCACCGGCGCCGCGGCCGGCGACGAATCCTGTCGCGCAATGATGGCGACCTACCATGACCAGATGGCGCGTTCGCTCGCGCATCTGATCAATATCCTGGACCCGCATGCGATCGTGCTCGGCGGCGGCATGTCGAATATAGATTCCCTTTATGACGCGGTGCCGAAGTTATTGCCGGCCTACGTATTTTCCGATTTTGTCGATACCCCGATCCTGCGGGCCGCGCGTGGTGACGCCAGCGGGGTATACGGCGCCGCGCTGCTATGGGATTAGCCCGCATATCTCACCGATTTCCTGCTGCGGACGCCGCAAAGCGCACTGTGACGGGCTGTACTCCCGACGGCCCGCTCAAACCTGGTGTCGACTACGCCTGCGCGGGCCTCTGCTGTGTGCAGCCCGCCACGGCGACCTTGCAAAACGCCGCGCTACCTGAAACGGTGAGATACGCGGGCTAGAACCGCCGGGCCGGGATGGCTGCCGAGACGCGATCGGGTAGCAGGCGCTTACTTTGTCCTCAGTTTTCTGCAATTGCACTAAAGATAATGGCCGCGGGGTCGATCTAGGTAATGTGCAAACCTTGAATCTTACCAGGCATCCGAAATGGCCACCGTTAATCCGTTTGACGTAACCTTGGCTCATGGGCTCAGGGGCCTTGATATGCTGGTTGCCGAGGTCGACAAGCTGGTAAGCCTGCCCGATATATACTACCGGCTGGAGGAGGCTATCGTCGATCCAGGCTCGACCATCGATTCGATCGCGGAATTGCTGCGGCGCGATCCGGACCTTTGCGCGCGCATGCTGCGCATGGCGAACAGCGCCTTTTACAGTTTTCCGACCAAGATCGAGACCATCGAGCGCGCCGTCAGCACCATAGGATTGCGCCAGATCCGCGAACTGGTGCTGGTTACCTCGGTGATCAAGGCGTTCGAGGGGATCCCGTCCAGCGTCGTCAACATGACGACCTTCTGGGAACACAGCGTCGCTGTCGGCATCATGGCGCGCGAACTGGGTGAGCATTCGCGGCTAGCGAATGCCGACAGTTTTTATATCCCCGGTCTGCTGCATGATATCGGGCGCCTGGTCATGTTTCTCAAGCTGCCCGGTTTGATGCACGATATTCTCAAGCAGCGGAAAGTCAGCGGCGAACCGATGTACCTGCTCGAACGGCGCAGGCTGGACTACTCTCACGCCGAGATCGGTGGGCGCCTGCTCGAATTCTGGAAGCTGCCACAGTCGATCTGGGAGCCCGTAGTCACGCACCATGATCCGCGCAAGGCCGGGCAATATGCGCTCGCCGGATGCGCGGTACATATCGCCGATGCATGGGTTAACAGCAATCGTATCGGCAGCAGCGGCCAGGGTTTCGAACTCGAAATCGAGCCCGAGGCGCTGGAACGTTTCGGCATCGCCGCCGACGATGTCGATGAGATCGGCGCGCACGCGGCCGCGCAGACGCAGGCGGTCGTGCGCCAGTTCATGGGGCACTAGCCCGCATATCTCACCACAGTGCGCTTTGCGTCTCCCTCGCTACGTAAAACGGTGAGATACGCGGGCTAGCCCAGAATCAGCGTCGCCAGGCCCAGAAATGCGATAATTCCGACCACGTCGGTCACCGTGGTCAGCACCACCCCGCCGGCGATTGCGGGATCGACTCCGATCTGGCGCAACACGACCGGGATCACCGCCCCCGCCAGCGCACCGGCGAGCAGGTTGACGACGAGCGCAAAAGCGATGATCGCGCCGATGTTGAAGTTCTTGAACCAGATGATCGACAGGGTCGCCACCACCAGCGCCCAGATCAAACCGTTCAACAGGCTGACCAAAACTTCCTTCTTGATCAGCGAACGGTAATTCGAACTGCCCAGCTGGCCCAGCGCCAGGCCGCGAATCGCTATGGTCAGGGTCTGCGAGCCGGCGATGCCGCCCATGCTGGGTACGATGGTGATCAGGATCGCAAGCGCAACGACCTGGTCGAGAATCTCTTCGAAAAAACCGATGACGTAGGCGGCCAGGAACGCGGTCAGCAGGTTGATTCCGAGCCAGATGCCGCGCCGTCTCGAGGTTACCAGCACCGGGGAGAACATGTCTTCTTCCTCGGACAGACCGGCCATACCCATGATCGAGTGGTCGCCCTCGTCGCGGATAACGTCGACCACGTCATCGATGGTAATGCGGCCGATCAGCTTGTGCTCCTCGTCGACCACCGCCGCGCTGACCAGGTCGAAATTCTCGAACTCGCGCGCCACCTCGGTGTCCGACATGTGCGCATGCATCGCCCTGATATCGGTGCGCATGATGGCCTTGACCTCGTCCTCGGGGTCATTGGTAAGCAAATCGCGCAGGTAAAGCGCGCCCAGGTAATGATCGTGGCGGTCGGTGACAAACAGCAGATCGGTATGCTCGGGCAGCGCACCGCGAATGCGCAGGTAGCGCAATACCACGTCCAGGGTGACGTCGGCGCGGATCGAGACCTGGTCGATATTCATCAGTCCGCCCGCGGTGTCCTCGCTGTAGGACAGCACCGCGTTCAGCATCTCGCGCTTGTGCGCATCCAGCGTGTGCAGTGTTTTTACGAGCTTGTCGGTGGGCAGCGCGAGGATGATGTCGGCCTGGTCGTCGACGTCGGGCAGGGTTTCGACTAAGGCCGCGATTTGCTCGGGTTCGAGTTGCCTGAGCTTGGCGTCGCTGACGTCGTCCTGGGTTTCGAGCAACACCGCGCCCAGAATCGCGGGATCGATCAGCGGCCAGATCGAATCGCGCTGCTGGGACGGCAGCGAATCCAGCAGCAGGGCCGTTTCCGCTACGCTGACGCGACCCAGGATCTTCGCTACCTCGACGCTGTCGTCGGCGTCGAGCGCGACCGATAAATCCTGGCGCAGCTGTTCGATGTCTTCTTCTACCATGGGTTTTTCATTCGGCTTCGCCAAAACGGCTGCTGATAAGTTCGACGATGGCGTCGCGGCAAGCCTGTTCATCGCTGCCGCTGACTTCCAGCTCGAGGCTAACGCCCTTGCTGGCAGCGAGCATCATAACGCCCATGATGCTCTTGGCGTTAACGCGATTTTCTTTTCTGCTGATAAAAACGTCGCTTTCGAACTGGCTCGCGCAGTTAACCAGCTTCGATGCGGCGCGCGCGTGCAAGCCGAGTTTGTTGATGATAGTGATCGTTTCAGAGATCATTCCCGGTCCTGTCGAATCCCGTTTCCCGCGCCGTCGGGCGCCGGGCGACGAAGTCACTTAAGTGATAGAGGCGCCTAGTTTAATACACGCGGCGGTCTGGGCAAGCTGATCCCGTCTGCAGTTGCGGCCGCGTTTTGCCGGGCGCATCGCGCCGGTTTGTCGTGCGCGTGATGGCGTGATGGCGTGATTGCCCGTGGCTACTGCAGATCCCGGTGGCGAATCGAGATATTCTTGCGCTGTTTCCCGAAAGCCGCGGCGATGCGTTCCGCCAGGTATACCGAGCGGTGCTTGCCGCCGGTGCAGCCGATGGAAATGGTCATGTAACTGCGGTTCTCTTTTTCGAAACGGGGGGTCCAGTCCACCAGAAAGCGCATTATCGATTCGAACATTTCTTCGACTTCGGGGTAGCTCTCGAGGTATTTCACGACGGCGCGATCGCGACCGGTCAGGGGCTTGAGGTCCCGTTCCCAGTGCGGATTCGGCAGGCAACGAACATCGAATACGAAATCGGTGTCCGCCGGCACCCCGTTTTTAAAGCCAAAGGACTGGATCAGGATTCCCATTTCCGAGGTCGTTTGCGACAGCAGGCGGTCGATTATCATCTGGCGCAATTCGTGGACGTTCAGATTGGTGCTGTCGATCGAAAGGTCCGCGTTCGCGTGGATACCCTCGAGCAGCTTCTTTTCCTGCTGTATCGCGTCGGCCAGCGGCAGTCCCTGGCGCGACAACGGATGCTTGCGCCGGGTCTCGCTGAAGCGCTTGAGGAGACGTGAAGTGTCGCAAGTCAGAAACAGGATCTTGAGCCGAAGCGGATGCTTCGATACATGGCGCATGATTTCGTCGAACCGGTCCGACGTGTCGACTCCGCTGCGGGCGTCGATGGCAATCGCGACCTGGTCGTAGGGTTGCGGCCCGATATCGATCATGTTATCGACCAGTTCGGGCAGCATGCCCAGCGGCAGGTTGTCGATACAGTAGTAGCCTGCATCCTCCAGGGTGCGCAAGGCAACGGTTTTGCCAGACCCGGACAATCCACTCACGATAATCAGCTTCACGTCATTTTTTTCCCGTTGCTGTCAACCCGCGATGCACCCGTCCAGTCCAGTTCGATGCCGTGGTCGTCGCGCCTGCAGTTACGCTTTATTCAATGCCGGGCGGGGGGCTTGCCGCAAGCGCTTGCCGACGAAGTCGCGGTAAGCGTCGACAAAGCGCAGCGACATCTGTAAATGGGGGGGCGCTGGCGCCCGCTTCAAGCGCCGGGCGATTTGTACCCTGGCGGCGCCGATCGCGGGACTGGTCGGTAGTCGGCGGCGGTTTCATTGCTCGGCCGATTCGATGATCGCCGCTATCTCGTCCTTGCTGCCCGCGTTGCGCACGGCGTCGCAAACCTCCTCTTTGGAAAAGATGCGGGCCAGCGAGGAGAGTATCATCAGGTGTTCTTCGGTCGCTGCTTCGGGAATGATGATGGTGAAAACCAGGTCGACCGGCCTGTCGTCGGGAGCGTCGAAATTGACGGGCTCCTTGAGCCGGAAGAAACAGCCCAGGGTTTGATCGAGGTCGGTCAGGCGCGCATGCGGCACCGCGAATCCCTGTCCGAGGCCGGTGCTGCCGAGTCGTTCCCGGTTCAGCAGGCCATTGTAAATCGCCGATTCCGATAGCCTGGTCCTGTCGGCGGCTATGTTTGCGATCAGTTCCAGCAGTTTCTTTTTGCTCGAGATTTCGGTGTCGATGAAAATAGTATGGGGTGACAAGAGAGCTGAAATCGTCATTGCGCTGGAGCTTTAGTACAGGTTGCCGGGAAACGATGCGCGCATCTTAGTCCAATTAGGCGAGTATGCAAGTGCCAGCGGGCGTGATTGCGGCAAAAAAAGGGGGAGCTCTGCTCCCCCGACAAACTATAAGGCCATCTCCGGAGCCGCGCCCTTGAGGCGGTGGCTCTTCATTTTTTCCTTGTGTTTTTTTCCCTGGCGGTCAAGTTTATCGACGAGGCCATCAATCGCGGCATACATGTCTTCCTGTACGTCGTCGGCATACAGATTGTTACCGCTGACGTGCAAGGTCGCCTCGGCCTTGTGGCGCAGTTTTTCGACGGTTAATACGACATGAATATCCAGCGCGTGGTCGAAATGCCGATCCAGCTTTTCGATCTTTTCGTTCACGTAATTTCGCAATGAATCTGTGATCTCGACATGATGACCGCTTAAACTTACTTGCATCTTAAACCTCCTGGCTGTGTGATCCGCATCGCTGCGAATCGTTGGTGTCTCAAAAGAGACGTTTACGCTCGTTGGACGGTGGAATATTTAACGCTTCCCTGTATTTGGCTACGGTTCTCCTGGCTACGTTAATTCCCTGGTCACCCAATAATATGGCAATCTTGTTATCGCTTAATGGTTTCTCCGGCTTTTCCGCGGCTACGAATTTTTTGATTATCGCACGTATCGCCGTGGCCGAGCATTCACCGCCGTCGGCGGTGCTGACGTGGCTCGAAAAAAAGTACTTGAACTCGAGTATTCCGCGCGGCGTGTGCATGTATTTCTGCGTGGTTACGCGTGAAATGGTCGATTCATGCATTTCCAGCTGCTCCGCGATGTCGCGCAGGATCATCGGCTGCATCGCTTCTTCACCGTAATCGAGGAATGCGTGCTGGCGTTCGACGATGGCCCTGGCGACCCGCAGCAGGGTGTCATTGCGGCTTTGCAGGCTCTTGATGAACCAGCGCGCTTCCTGCAGGTGATCCTTGAGGTATGTGTTCTGATCGCTGCTGTCACTGCGCTTTATCAGGCTTGCGTACTGGTCGTTGACGCGCAGCCGGGGCGCGTTGTCGGGATTGATGCTGACTTTCCATCGTCCTGCCAGCTTGTTGACATAAACGTCGGGCACCACGTACTCGGCATGATTCTGGCTAATGCTGTGCCCGGGATGCGGATTGGTTGTCTGTATCAGTTTGATGATTTCGGACAATTCGGCATCGCTGGCCTGCAGCCTGCGTTTGAGCAGTGCAAAATCGTTGCCGGCGAGTTGTTCGAGGTATTTGTCCACCAGCACCAGCGCCTTGCTCAGGTGCGGCGTATCAGGGCTGAACTGCCCGAGCTGAATCGCCATGCACTCCCCGGGGCTGCGCGCCGCCACGCCGACCGGATCGAAGCGTTGCACCAGGTGCAATACGGCCTCGACCTCGTCCAGCTCGAGTTCGTCGAACTCGCGCACCAGGCCCCCGTGAATCTCCTCGACCGGTTGCGTCAGGTAACCGCTGTCGTCGATCGAATCGATGATCGCCAGGCCGACCTCGTGATCGAGCGCCGACAGGTGCGAGCAATTCAGCTGCCAGGTGAGATGAGCCTTGAGCGTGTCTTCCGCGCCCGCCTGGTTTTCGAACATATCGCGGTAGTCGGTCCCCATCGAGGAGGACTGGCTGGGCGAGTTTGGCTGATAGTCGTAAATCTGGTCCCAGCGGGCGTCGATGTCCAGCTCGTCAGGCAGGGTCTGCTCGGAACGATTGTCGGAAACCGGGTTTTCGGGCGCCTTGAAATCGGTGCGATCCTCGCCGTTGCCGCCGCGGTCCCGCGTCGCCTCGGTGTCGAAAACGGTGATTTCTCCGAGATTATCGTCCTGTTCCAGTAACGGATTGGCATCGAGGGTTTGCTGGATTTCGGTTTGAAGTTCCAGCGACGAGAGTTGCAGCAACTTGATCGCCTGCTGCAATTGAGGCGTCATCGTGAGGCTTTGCCCTATGCGCAGCTGCAGGCTTTGTTTCATCGGCGGGATTGTTCCCTGTTAATGTTGCTGTCAGGATATTTGTTATCTCCCATGTTTCTAGTTATAGCCTAAAATGGTCTCCCAGGTAAGTCTTTCTGACTATTTTATTCTCCAGGATCTGGGCCGCGTTACCCTCGGCCAGAATGCCGCCTGCGCCCATCACGTAGGCGCGATCGCAGATGCCCAGAGTCTCGCGCACATTATGGTCGGTAATCAGCACGCCGATGCCGCGTTCCGCGAGTTGCCTGATAATCGACTGGATATCGAGCACCGAGATGGGATCAACGCCGGCAAACGGCTCGTCCAGCAGGATAAAGTCCGGTTCGTTTGCCACCGCGCGCGCGATTTCGACGCGCCTGCGCTCGCCGCCCGACAGCGAAATACCCTCGCTTTCGCGCAAATGCTCGACCTGAAAATCCTCCAGCAGTAACTCGAGCATGCGGTCGCGCTCCGGGCCATCGAGATCGGCGCGTAATTGCAGAATGGCCATGATATTCTGCTCCACGCTGAGATTGCGAAACACCGAGGCTTCCTGCGGAAGGTAACCGATACCCAGTTTGGCGCGGTGGTGCATGGGCAGGTGGCTGATGGTTTTGCCATTGAGCCGGATGACGCCGGAATCGTTGTCGACAAGCCCGACGATCATGTAGAAACAGGTCGTTTTGCCGGCCCCGTTGGGACCGAGCAGGCCGACGATCTCGCCGCCGCCTACGCGCAGCGAAACCGACTTGACGACGGCTCGCTGTTTATAGGACTTGGCCAGCTCGACGGCTTCGAGAAGATTGCTGCTGCTCACTGGCGCTCAATCCGTGGTCGTGGATTGCTGCCTGGGCTTGATCAGCATTTTCACCCGTTTGTCCGATTCCGCACTGCCGGCCTCGATGCTGTTGTTTTCGGTATTGATGCGAATCAGGTTGCTCTCGATGGTATCCCCCGCATGGCTGAAGCGGGCGCTGTCCTTCAGTTCCAGCATCGATTTCGATTCGATGTAGTTTATCTGTTTCGCTTCCCCCAGCATTTCTTCGCGCGCTTCGTCGAGCTGCCGGAAACGTGCCGGCCTGCCGGTCATTTCCATCAGCACCAGGTCCTTGTTTTCGTCGAAATGAATCGCCAGGCGGTCGGAACTGATCTCGAGGCTACCCTGCACCAGCCTGACGTTACCCCGGTAGATGCTGATGTTTTCCTGATCACGCACCTCGAGGCTGTCGGCTTCGACCGAAATCGGTTGCTCGCTATCGCTGTCCAGGGCCCAGAGTTGGGTCGACATCATCACTAGCGATATCAGCAGCGCGGATTTGTTAACTGTCGCCATGGTAGTAAATTGCCCGGGTGTTGGTGAGGTGATATACCTTTTCGGCGAGGTCGAAAATGGCGCGTTCGGCCTCTATCTTGAACTGCTTGCTCAGCATCAACACGCTGGCTTCGCTACTGACCAGGTCACGATCGGGCTCGAAACGGATACCCTCGGTCAGCAGCTGGATCGGATTCGCTCCCAGTTTTTGCATGACCACCTGCTGTTGCAGGCGCAGCAGGTTTTGCCGATGCTTAAATTCACCCTGCTGCGCATTCAGCTCCCAGTGATCGGTCTCGCGATAAATTTTCAACGACGGGGTTTCGATCAGGCTGACATCGCCGCGGGGATAGTGTTCGAGCCGGTTGCTGCTGAATTCGAAGTCGAGACTGCCGCTATCGCTCATCGCGCGGTAGTTCAGGTCCGTCAGGAAGTAGTCTATGTTGTCGGGAACCACCAGCCCGGCGGTTTCGATCTTCGAGCGCAGGCTCGATTCGTAGACCCAGCCGACGGCAACCGCGCCGAATACCAGCATGATCACGAATATCAGCAGCCGGGACTTCATTCGAGGTAGCCGTCTTGCCTGGCTTCGAGCAATCCCTGCGCGTGCAGAATAAAATCGGTTATCTCGCGCACCGCGCCATGCCCACCGCTGGCGGTAGTCACCCAGTCGCAATGCTGCTTGACGAAGCCGTGCGCATTTTGCACCGCGATCGCGAAGCCGACGCGGCGCATGATCGGCAAATCTGGCAGATCGTCGCCGACGTAGGCGACCTGCGACGCGTCATAGCCGGTGTCCCGCAACAGTTTTTCGAGCGCATGCCGCTTGTCCCGGTAGCCCTGGTAAACGTGCCTGACCCCGAGCTCACTCATGCGATGGTCCACGATTCTCGACTTGCGCCCGGTAATCACCGCGACGTCGATAGCGCAATCGAGCATCATGCGGACACCGTGGCCATCGAGCGAATTGAAAGTCTTGTATTCCTCGCCGTGGTTGTCGAACTGCAGCCCGCCATCGGTTAGAACGCCATCGACGTCGATGATAAGCAAACGTGTCTGGCTGGCTTTTTCGCTAAGCGTGGTCGTCATGAGCGCTCCTATACAACACCCGCTCTTAATAAATCGTGCATGTTTAACGCACCCT
>JAOTUD010000615.1 GCA_029864065.1 Gammaproteobacteria bacterium
CGTGCATGACCAGGTGCACCTCGGGCAGTTTCTGGTTGATTTCCTTGACCACGTTCATCGCCAGGATCTCGCCATCGGGCTTGCGGCTGAACTTGTAGGCGCCGTGCGAGGTGCCCATCGCGAGCGCAAGCGCGTCGACCCGGGTACGGGTCACGAAATCTACGGCCTGGTCGGGATCGGTCAGCAACTGCTCCTTGCTGAGGCTGCCCTCGAAACCGTGGCCATCCTCTTTTTCGCCCGCACCGGTCTCCAGCGAGCCGAGACAACCCAGCTCGCCCTCGACCGAGACGCCGATATCGTGCGCGATGCGCGAGACCTCGGCGGTAATATCGAGGTTGTAGTCGTAGCTGGCAGGCGTTTTCGCGTCGGCCTCGAGCGAACCGTCCATCATCACCGAGGTAAAGCTCGCCTGCATCGCCGATACGCAGGTGGCGCGGTTGTTGCCGTGGTCCTGGTGCAGGCAGATCGGGATCTGCGGGTACATTTCCTCGGCGGCCTCGACCATCTTGCGGATCATGATGTCGCCGGCATAACCGCGCGCGCCGCGGCTGGCCTGTAAAATCACCGGCGCATCGACCGCGCTGGCCGCATTCATGATCGCGAGCACCTGTTCCATGTTGTTGATATTGAACGCGGGCACGCCGTAACCCGTTTCGGCGGCGTGATCGAGTAACTGTCTGAGCGTGATTCGTGCCATTTACAAACCTCTGTCGTTTAAATCTGCAACAACCGACGTACTTCGTCGTGTACCGCCTGCGCGGTAATGCCGAAATGCCGGTAGAGATCCTCCGCCTTGCCGGACGCGCCGAAACCGTTCATGCCGATGATCGAGCTACGCTTGCCGAGCCAGCGGTCCCAGCCCATCGGCGCGGCCGCCTCGATGGCGACGCGGCATTCGCCGCCGAGGACGATCTGCCGGTATTCCGCGCTCTGTTTCTCGAACAGCTCCCAGCAGGGCATCGATGCGACCGCGACCTCGACGCCGAAGCGCGCCAGCATGTCGGCCGCCTCGAGCGCAATCTGCACTTCCGAACCGGTCGCCAGCAGCGTGGCCCGCCTTTTGTTCAACGGTTCGCGCAGCAGATAGGCGCCGCGCGCGACCAGGTTTTCGGACTGGTAGCGATCGCGCAGCGTCGGTACGCCCTGCCGCGTCAGGCATATGACCGAAGGCGTCTCGCCAGCCTTCAGCGCACAGGCCCAGGATTCCGCGACCTCGACCGCGTCGGCGGGCCGGAATACCAGCAGGTTCGGCATCGCCCGCAGCGACGCGATCTGCTCGACCGGCTGGTGGGTGGGGCCATCCTCGCCGAGCCCGATGGAGTCGTGCGTCATGACGTGCACGACGCGCTGACCCATCAATGCGCCAAGCCGTATCGCCGGTCGGCTGTAATCGGCAAACGCGAGGAAGGTGCCGGACAGCGGTATGTAACCGCCGTGCAGCGCGATGCCGTTCATGAGCGCCGCCATGCCGTGTTCGCGCACGCCGTAGTGAATGTAATTACCGCCAAAATCATCCGTTGTCAGCGAAACCGCGGAGCCGGGCCTGGTGCCGTTGGAACCGCTGAGGTCGGCGGAACCGCTGAGCAGCCACGGCACCGCTGACATGATCGTCTCCAAGGCCTTTTGCGACGATTGCCGCGTCGCCAGCGCCGGCTGCTCGTCGATGAAGCGTCGCTTCAATCCGGCAATACAGGCATCGAATTTCGCACCCAGGTCTCCCGCCAGCATGGCCGTGAAACGCTTGCGCTTTTCCGCGGGCAACGCGTCTACTCGATCTTGCCACTGGGTACGCAACGATGCGCCACGGATTCCGCACTCGCGCCAGCTGCCCAGCAGCTCGGCCGGCACTTCGAACGGGGGGCTGTCCCATTTCAGGATTTTGCGGGCCAGCGCGACTTCTTCCGCGCCGAGCGGCGCGCCATGGATTGCCGCACTGCCCTGCTTGTTCGGAGCGCCGTAGCCGATCACGGTCTTACAGGCAATCAACGACGGCCTGTCGGATTGCTGCGCCTTTGCAATCGCGTCGGCGATCGCTGCCGGATCATGCCCGTCGATGTAACTCACGTTCCAGCCCGATGCCTCGAATCTGGCCAGCTGGTTGGTCGACGTGGCCAGGCTGGTTGGACCATCGATAGAGATGCCGTTATCGTCGAACAGCACGATCAGCCTGGACAGTTTCAGGTGCCCGGCGAAATCGATGGCCTCGTGGCTGATGCCTTCCATCAGGCAGCCGTCGCCGGCGAGCACGTAAGTGTAGTGATCGACGATATCCTGGCCGAATTCGACGCGCAGTTTTTGCTCGGCCAGGGCCATGCCGACCGCGGTCGCGATGCCCTGCCCCAACGGTCCCGTCGTCATCTCGATACCCCCGGCGTAGCCGTATTCCGGGTGCCCCGCGGTCCTGGCGCCGAGCTG
>JAOTUD010000616.1 GCA_029864065.1 Gammaproteobacteria bacterium
GAGGGCAGTTCAAGCAGCCGGTTATTACCAAGGTGCACAGCCTGGGGCCGGCCCACCGCGCGCGCATTTCGAGTTCGCAGAGATCGCTCCTGATCAACGGACCCTTCGTGGTACCCTACCTGCTCGATGTCAAGACCGTGACCGGAGTTGCCTACCAGGGGAAGTTTCACCGCATAGCCGACGTGGGCGAGCTGGAACAATTCGCCGAACGGGCTTACCGGGACGGGAAGCCTTTGCTGCTCGAAATTGAATTGTGGGCGCGCGCCAACCCGCGCGACGCCAAGACCGAACTCGAGCTCGAAGATACGGCGTTCTTCAAACTCGTGCCGGGGCGCGCGATTGCCGACGTGTCCGACCCCAACGTCAGGAAGGTTCTCGGTCGCGGGACCACCCGGCCGCCGTTCGAGTTCGTAAAACAGGCGGCCGGTTTCAGCGATAGCCGGGAACTGTAAATCCGGGGCGCCGATATCGAGGCAGGGATTTCCTGCACCCCAGCGCGCTCAGCCGCCGGATGGCGCCAGCAGGTCTTCGATGAAATGCGAGGTAAGCTCGTAGCGGCCGGAAACCCCGGCCTTCGCGTAGACTCCCGTCGCCTGCTGGCGCACCGATTTTTCCTTGACGCCCCTGATCCCGGCAATTTCCTGCATAGAAAATCCCTTGATCAGCAGGATCGCGATTTCCTTTTCGGTATTGGTCAGGGACCAGCGCCTGAACTCGTTGTCGATGACTTCGGACAAATGCGCTTGCAACTGGATAACTTCCTGTTCGGTATTGTCGATTTTCGAAACCAGTCTGGCGACCTGCTTCAACTCGATCACGAGCGCCAGCAGGATCGCGAGGAAAATACTCCCCTCCACGACAACATGAGATATCCCCTTGCCGTCCACGTACAGGTCGACATAAATATCCTGCACGAAAAAAGCCGCGGCGACGATCAGCACGATGATAGGTAAGTAACTATGCCAGTTTCTGTGTCGGGGTTGCCTGAAGCTTACGATATTGGAGGCAAGATTCAGATTATCCGATTTTTGCCGGGCATGCGTAGTCATGGAATTTCATTGCCTGATTGATTCTGACCGCCGGTTCGCCATTCGGTATTCGAAAGCGAATAAGGAAACCGGGTTCTAAGCCAATGCTAATCCCGATAGTAGACATATGTCTATAGTCGATCGGGCAAATGCCTACATTCGCAGGATACGGTTTTATCTAGTATTCGTACTTTACCGTCACAAGGGCAGGCAGGCACCGGGTATGGTTTCACACGCCCAGCCGATCCGCAATATCGTCGAAATGCCAGGAATTTTCTCCAGAGTCAAACAGGCTTCAGGACCGCTCTATCCGTTTGTTTTTATTTTTGCCGGTCTGCTTGGCTTTTTGTCATCGGCAAGGTTAATAGAGTCTTTTATCTTTTACGATCATCTCGACAGCCCGCTGCAGCTGATCCCAATCCTGGTCAGCGGTGTGCGCATCGACCTAATGGTGCTGGCTTATTTGTTCGGACTGCCGTTCATCTTCTACCTGGTCGTGCGACTTGTCAGCAAGCCGCTGGCCCGCCGGCTCGCGTGGATTTTGATTGCCTGGAGTCTCCTCGTCAGCCTCGTGCTGATATTTTTCGAAGCGGTAACGCCATTATACATCTTCGAATACGGCGTAAGACCCGAGCGCAAGTTTTTCGAGTACCTCAACCATCCGCACGAGGTGTTCCTGATGCTCGCCGGCATGTATGGCGTTCAGGCGGTGGTTCTGCTCGCGGCCCTGGTGGCGATGACCCCGTTCCTGTTTCGCTGGATCAGCAACTCCTACCGGCAGACGGGCGAGGGGAGCGCCGCGAAATACCTGGTGGCCATTCCGATCCTGCTGGTGGTGATGGTCGGCAGCGCCCGTTCCAGCCTCGATCACCGCCCGATCAATCCCAGCACCGTGGCGTTTACCGACGACGCGCTGGTCAATAACCTGCCGCTCAATTCGCTGTACTCGGTTTTACAGGCCGCCTATCGACTCAAGGACGAAGCGATCGCGGGCCAGGTTTACGGAGACCTCCCGGCCGACGAGGTGGTCGCGCGCGTGCGCAGGGAGTTCGAGAAACACAGGCCGGCGGCGGATCGGCCGGTGCAGGTTCAGGAATCGGGCGCCGCCAGGAAAAACCTCGTCATCATTCTCGAGGAAAGCCTCGGCGCCAGATTCGTCGAACGTCTCGGCGGCGAAGCCCTGACGCCGAACCTGAACAAACTCGCCGACGACGGCTGGTGGTTTACGCGAATGTATGCCACCGGCATGCGCCCGGTGCGTGGCATAGAGGCGGTTGTCACCGGGTTTCTGCCGACCCCGGGCAGAAGCGTGGTCAAGCTGTCCAATTCGCAGTCGAACTTTTTTACGCTGGCGTCTTTGTTGCGCAACTACGGTTATC
>JAOTUD010000617.1 GCA_029864065.1 Gammaproteobacteria bacterium
GGTTGAGGAGCCTGGCAGATTCAACTCGAGAATCGCCAAACGCGAGAACACCGCGGTAATCAGCAGAAACGGAACCAGAATCACCATCAGGTTCATGAATGCCGTAATGTTTAGATCGGCCGTGTCAGCATTTCGGCGACGGCCGCCTATGCGGCTGCGGATCATGATCAGCCTCCGGCAGGATTCAGCTGACGTTCGGTTACGGCATTGAGAAACTTGACGCTCGCCATTTCGAGGCTGTCCACGAGCTGGTTCGTCTTCGTCTGCAGCAGCGCATGAACCAGCAGCAACGGAATTGCGACCATAAGGCCGAACGCCGTGGTGTTCATCGCCACCGAGATGCTGGCCGACAGCATGTCGGCCTTCTCTGCCGGATTCGCGTTAGAGACCGCCGTAAACGCGCGAATCAGACCGATGATGGTTCCCAGAAGCCCAAGCAGCGTGGCGATGTTCGCAAGCGTCGCCAGATAGTGTGTGCGCTTCTCGAGTCGCGGCAACACCTCCATCAGGCTTTCTTCCATTGCTTTTTCGATATCGTCACGACGACGCGCCGATTTCACGCGGTACAGGCCGTAGGTCAGGATCGAGCCTATCGCCGCTTTGGATTTAGCGGTATGCGCTGCCGCCTCCTGGAAATTGCCGGCTTTCAGAAACGGCACGATCTTCTTCCACAGCGCACGATTGCTCGCGCCCGACAACGTCAAGTACATCCAGCGCTCGATCGCGATCGCGACGCCGAATGCGAACACAAACAGGATCGGGTACATAAACGGCCCGCCATCCTGAAAAAATCGCACAATAGTGCCCATTAGCTATGCTCCTCTTTTAACAATTTGCCTGCAGGCAGGCAGCATCTGATTACTCATTTTCATCTCTGTAAAGCTCGTCGTAATAGCCGACCTGACGTACGAATTCTTCTCGGTCCAGCGGCGCCAGCACCTCATCGAGCAGCGAGTTCACTGGCCTACCCATCAGATCACCGGGATCGGCTTTCTTCCACGGCACGATGTACAACACCTTCGGCAATTCCTGGTTGCCGGTAATCTCGGTGCGATCCAGTTCGAGTTCGTCCATCACCTGGTTGCCGCGCTCCCGACGCGTGACGTCGGCCGCGATGACCGCCGATGGCACGGCGGGTTCCAGCTCATCGCGCTCGACCTGCTGCTCGACGGACGTGTCCACTGCGGGCTCGATCGAATCCGTGTCACCGGCTTCCTGGGCCGTACTGGCAAGCGATGCGAACAACATTGCCAGTGTAAATACCTTAGTGAAAAAATTGCGTGGCTGACTATCCATGTCCGTCATTCCGTCACGTTTGCCGTGCTCTGACTCGCCGCAACCCGGCGTCTCAGATCGGCAATCCATTTCTCCACCTGCTTGTCGTCACCAACCAGCGTCTGGTACGCCTCAAAATGCTGCAGTGCGACATCGAGACGCTGCAGATACAACTCATTGAGGACGCCAAGGTTGTAGTGTGCCAAGGCATAATCGGGGCTCGCTGTGACGGCCTTCATATAAGCGGCCTCTGCCTCGAGGAATTTGCCATTTCTGCGAAGCAGGAGACCCTGCTGGTTCAATGCGGGGGGATACTCGGGATTCAGCGCCAGCGCCCGGCCGACTGCTTGCAGGGCCGCCTCGCTGTCTCCATTTTCGGCATTGATGATTGCCAGATTGACGTGCGCCGCCGGGTAGTCGGGATACTGCAGCAGGAATTCCTTGAAGCGCAGCTCGGCGTCGACAAAATCGCCCGCCGCCATGACCGCGACGGCCTGTTCAAACAGCGTCAGTGCCTGCGCCGGGACCTCGGGCATGGTTGCCACCGGCGATGTTCCGCTCGCCTCCGGCGCCGGTTGGGTTCCGGGCGCTGCACAGCCGCCGATGACCAGAATCGCGCCAGCCGACAGCAGGGCCAACGCCTTTCGAGTCAGCCTAGTAAAGCGAGGTAACCACATCTTCGCTGCGCTCCGCCTTCGCGTACCGTGCCGGCATCAGCCCGGCCAGCCGGTCAAAACTTCTTCGGACCCATTCGTCATAAACCCCATCGATCGTCCGGTCGGTGTTTGCCTTGTACAGATCAATAGCCTTTTCTTCGAAGGGAAATGCCTGTTCCTCTAGCAATATCTCGTACTGTTCGAGCGCCTCCGCGTCAAGATCCGCCGGACGCTCGGAAGCCATGAGATCCGCACTCAGCTGTTCATACACTTCGCCGAGCCGAAACGTCGCGGCAGTCGTGACCTCGGCTACGCCGTAGTCGGCCGCCGACGTATACGCTTCGATGACTTCCTCCATCACTGCGCGTTTTATTTTCATGCTGGCCGCGAGCGGCTGGTTCAGTTTCAGAACCTGGAAGCGCTCACGAACCGGTTCGGCGAGATCGAGCGACGCTTTTGCAGCAAGGAATCG